>CAJQGN010000058.1 GCA_905477545.1 uncultured Acidimicrobiales bacterium
CCAAGAGTTCTCGCAAAGACATTCGTAGAGCCTCCCGGAAGAGGTGCTAATGCGCAATCAGAGCCAGCTAATCCATTAGCCGCTTCATTCAGGGTTCCGTCGCCACCAAGAACAAAAACTATTTTGGTACCCGTTGAAGCGGCTCCTCGCGCTAGCCGAGATGCGTGTCCACGCCGACTAGTCAAAGCTAACTGAACATCGTGATTTTCGGCGATAATGCTTTGAATGAGAACGCGTGATCGAGCCGTAACTGAGGACGCGTAACCATTAACCAGTAGAAGAACTTTCATTAAATTAAATCTCTCCTATCGATCTAATCGACTCCGCTACTGTTTAGTTGACTTAGCTTCACTATAGGTAGAGCCTATTTTTATTGCATATCATTTGGTTCTTGGCCTGCGTGACGGCAGACTCTGAAATATGAAGGTCGTTGTATGTGTAAAACAAATTCCCGACCCAGCTTTGCCTGGTGAGTTGGATCCAACTACAAATCTTTTGAAACGAGATGGCAAGCTCATTCTCGATGAATCTGATTCTTATGGAGTGGAGATGGCACTGCAGCTAGTTGAAGCAGCTGGCGGTGGTGAAGTTTCCTTGGTCTCGATGGCACCCAATAATGAGATGAGTGGCTTACGTACAGCGCTTGCTATGGGCGCAGATGATGCGATCTTGGTGAGCGATGAAAATCTCGCAGGCACTGATGCATTGGGAACAGCGAAAGTATTGGCAGCAGCCATCGGGCGCTTGTCCCCAGATTTGATTCTTGCCGGTGTCGAGTCATCCGATGGTTATACGGGTACAGTTCCCGAGATGATTGCTGGCGTTTTAGACCTGCCTTCCGTGACTTTCGCAAAGCAAATATCTATTGATGGCGATACGGTCAAAGCGCAGCGGCAAACCGAAGCCGGCTATGACGATATAGAGTGCAAACTGCCGGTGTTGTTGTCAGTAACTGCAGGTGTAGTTGAGCCTCGCTATCCATCGTTCAAAGGCATAATGGCTGCGAAGAAAAAGCCTGTAGAGGCGTTGGATTTGCAAGCTTTAGGAATCGAATCGAATACCGTGGGAGTAGTTGGAGCCCGCCAGGAAACAATCCGCGTTACTGAAGCCGAGGAACGCGAATCAGGAGAAATCATCGAAGATGATGGTGATGCTCATCAAAGAATCGCTGAGTTTCTCGGCGAACTCAAGGTCGTCTGAGGAGTTTAGTTATGTCGCTTAATACAATCATGGTTTTTGCTGAAGGTGACGAGTCTGGGCCAACGACTCTGACGCTCGAGCTTATTAGAGCAGCACGTGGCGTCGCCGCGAATGTGGAAGCATTTGTCCTGGATGATGGCAGTTCGATGGCAGAAAGCCTCGGCGACCATGGCGTTTCAAAGATACATGCGATGGGAGGAGCCGAAGGAAAGCTAGTGGGCGCTCACGCTGCTGCGTTGATGGCTGATCTCGTAGTTTCAAATTTGCCAGATGCGGTTTTCTTTGGTCAAACACCCGATGGACGCGATACAGCGGCGCGATTGTCGGTACGTCTAGATCAGCCTGTAATTACCAATAACGTCGGTGTGACGGTTGAAGATGGAGTGCTCGTTTTAGAAGAGCCTGTCTTCGGTGGAACACAAAATATTTTTACGGCCTTTCGAAATGATGGAGCATCGTTAGCCCTTTTTCGACCTAAATCCTTTGAAGCTGAATCGATCGGCGGCGCCATTGCGGAAGTGAGTGTGTTGGAAGGTGCCGACCCTGGAAATTCAGGTACCGCCATTGTGACCGGACGAGTTATCGAGGAACGGTCCGGCCCACAGCTCGATAGTGCCGCCGTTGTAGTTTCGGGCGGTCGTGGATTAGGGCAACCAGAAGCGTATGAGTTAGTCGACGAGCTTGCTGGCCTTTTGAACGCTGCGTCGGGAGCTTCCCGTGCCATTGTTGATGCTGGGTGGGTCCCTTACTCCAAACAGGTTGGACAGACTGGGAAGGTAGTGAAACCTAGTCTCTATTTTGCTTGTGGAATTTCCGGAGCGACTCAACATCTTGTAGGAATGAAGGGTTCTAAAGTAATAATTGCGATTAATAAAGATCCTGAGGCACCTATATTCAGCGTTGCCGATCTCGGTATCGTTGGTGATGTGCATAAGGTGATGCCAGCACTGATTGAGACTTTAAAAGCGACCTGACATTTTCCAGTCTGAAAGACCAGTTATGGAAAGAGATACGCAGTAGCTGCTCCATATTTTTTTAATCTTAGACCAATGGCCATGGCCATCGATGGCCATCGTCCGAGGGAAAAGTTGGGTTTGCTAAAAGCCACCGAGATCTGTCAGTGATGGCAGTGATTTCGGTACTTGTCAACCACGGGTTTAAGAAGTCAAAGTATGTTTTGATAGCTAGATCGACTGAGTTCAGAAGATCTTCAGCGATTGCCTCGCCGGCAAAATCCCAAATAACAGTTCGTAGCTTGAAGTCTTCGGAAAAGCACAGTCCCTGGTCGATTCCATATATTTGTCCCCAGTGAGAAATCAGACAGTGGCCTGATTTCCTATCTGTGTTATTTGCAATCAGATCGAACACGCACATTTTCTTCAAATCATCATGGTTAGATAAATCATTAACTAGCGTAAAATGGTGTTCTTGGTAGTCAGTTTCAATAAATAGTTGAAGTGAGCCGATGCCAAATGGTCCGTCTCTTTCAACGGTAGGGGGAATAATGCCCCAACCTAAATTTTTACTCAGGATAAATGCGGCGATCTCTCGTCGGTGTAATCCGGCTGGAAAGTCCCAAAGTGGCTTTTCGCCTTTCACCGGTTTATAGATAGCAGATACCTTTTGATCACCAAGAGTGACATCTGCTAGAAGAGTTGCATTTGAGCTATAGGGCATTCGACCTAAAACGTCGATGTTGCCTTCGTCCAAAACCTTTGAAGCCATATTCAGGTAATTAGCAGAATCAAAGAACTCCTTGGAATCGACGCCTTCATTTTCCGGCCGCTTTTCATTCACCAATTGGTTTGTGTCCATTCTGGCGGCCGAAGTCACGACCAAATTCAATTAAGAATAAGGCGTGATCTATAAATGCTTTGGCTTGACTGGCTGTGAGATGAATGTGTGTCTCTGC
>CAJQGN010000059.1 GCA_905477545.1 uncultured Acidimicrobiales bacterium
TGGTCAACTTCAAGGTGACACAGATAGCACCTCGCTAGCTACTCCTAATACGTTTGGTTCAACGATCGCTGCTGTGAAAACTGCTCAAGACGTCAAAGTAGTAGCGCAGAAATGGGATGGCGTATCTACTTCGACCACCGCGATCACGAACGGCTTTCGAGTTCAATTAATCCAAAATGGCGCCACGGTTGGAAGTTGTTTCTCCGATGGTTCGACAGGTGACGATGTTGGAGTTCTCGCCGAATCTGACCTTCCCAGCTCAGGGAGTTGTACTTTCAGCGGCGCACATACAGTGGGCCCAGCACATTTAAGATTAAGCAAAGAGGGTTATCTGAGTTCTACGAAAAAGATAGTTATTGCTGATAACTCGAGTGTTGCAACGCTAACTGTAACTTTCAACGATCGTGTATCTGCTGGGACAGAGAACAGTAGCAATGCTTATGGTGTTGCGTTACTTAAAAAGCAAGTGAACATAGCAAGTGCGGAAAGAACTCCGACAAAAATAAGAGCGCATGTGACTGGAAACACAAGCGCTGGCGATTCGGCGAGAGTTGTGCAGAAAGCGTCTGAGGTTGGGAATTGTGCGCTCACCCAGAGTGGCTCTGACAAAACTTGTCTTTTCTATCCAGGAAATGTGACGGTTTCCGTAGTGGACTCTGTTGGCGATGCAGTTGTTGGAGTAAAAGTTAGTTTTAGACAGGCTCACACTGGTACGTCTGCCAGTGTTGCTACCCCCAAACACTGTCAAGATGGAGCGGACTCAGACAACGCCGATACCACGACCGATTCAGGTCGTGTCGTAACTTCTGCAACCTCAGGAGATGGAAAATGTACTTTTAAAAATTTAGATCCTGGCTTAGTTATTTTTAAAGTTGAAAAATCTAGCATGCAAACGTCTTACCTGAAGCTTTATCTGGAAGGTGGTTCTCCCTCTCAACAAATAACCGTTCCGCAGTTTGCTACCGGGACGTACGCAGATGACCTAAAAGTAAAAGTTGTCGACAAAGTTTCGGGATCAGCAGTCGAGGGAGCGACTGTGAAAGCGTGGCAGTCCGACGAGACTTCAAACGAATACACATGTACGACTGATTCAGATGGTTTCTGCGTCGTAGCAAAGTCCGGGAACTCTACATCACTTAGCCCTGGAACAGTCTCGTTAGAAGTTTCTAAATCAGGAACCTATCTAGCGACCCAGTACGGAGAGGTGACTTTAGGAGATGGCTTAGCAACGAAAACGCACGAAGTTAAGATGAGTAACTATGCAGCAGACGCCGTCCCATTAGAAAGTGGTGTGACTCTTGGTGATGCAGATGTGGAAATATTTGTCAGTGGAGCCGCCCCGCTAGTGCCACAAATTTTTCCAGTAGTTGTGTTTGCCCAAACTTTCTCAGCCCAGCAACAGACCGCAACCGAAGCTCATAATAATTTTGCAGCGAAAGCTGCAATATCATCTCCGTCGTTGTGGTTTAAAATCCAGAAGTCAGACGGTGCTGGTCAAAAAAATGCCGGTGGTGTTGTGACACAGCTAGATCGCAAAATTAATTGTGTTGTTGACAATTCTGTAGACGGATTGTGCTCGGTTGACCGCTCTCTCCTTTCAAAAGGAAAAATCTTTTTTCTTTCGTCATCAATGTCTGAAACGACTGCTGCCTCATGGAAAACGCCGCTTGAGGCAAAACAGTCAGAGGTCAAAAGTGTCGGTAGTTATCGGTTAGGCGTTTCTAACGTAACGACTGATGCTGGAAATGGTGTGGCGCCCCGACTCATATGTGTAATAAATCGTCCTGTGATTGCTGTTGACTTTGCCGATGTCGATAGCGCTGCTAGAGAACTATGTGGCCAAGCTCAGGCCTCACCAGCCGCTGCGGAAATTTATAGAAGTTCTGTTGCTGTAGCTGCGTTGCCAGTGTTAGCTGAGCAAGCTTTATACAGCTTTTCTGCTTACTTCGGTGACCGTGGACGCTTAGTGGTTAATTTATTCAGAAACGACAACGGATCAGTTGTCAAATGGGATAAGGGCGAAGCGAAAATATACTTTGATTTTGGTTCTAAAACACTTCGTGAGGAACCGATTGAACCAACTTGGACTGGCGCCGGGGTTTATACAGAAAGCGCCGAATTAAAGAGCTTGCCGTCATGCTACGTGTCTGACACATCTCATTCCTGTTCAGTGCCTGTTCCCGGTGGTGCTGATCGAGCACTTTTCTGGTCGAGACCTCAAAACGAGTATTCAACCGCAGAACAATTTGTATTTGTTGGTGCAACTTCTGTAACTGAGAGCAATCTCGTGATTACGAGTAATTCTGCTGCGATACCAGGACCCATTACTGGATTAACAGCTACCGAAACTACTACGTCCGGCACGATTAGTTTGGTGTGGGGAAAGCCAACTCTAAATAGCAGCGCTTTACAAAGTTATGAAATTCAAAAAAGCGTGAACAGTGGTTCTTGGGCAACGATTTCAGGGCTATCGCCATCTACGACTGCCGAAATAGTTCAACTATCTGTTAGCGGTTTAGCTGTTGAAGCCGGCAGTACTATTCAATTCCGTGTTCGCGCTAAGAACGGTGCGGGCAATGGCCCTTGGGACACTTCAGCGCAAATTAGCTTTATAGCAGGCTTTAGTGTTTCTAAGTCTGCTGTGTCGGTGAGTGAGTCTGGTACAACTGCGGCCTTTACCGTTGTGTTGGATTCGAGGCCTGACAGCAATGTGGTAATTAGCGTTGTATCTGCTGATACCGGTGAAGCGACTGTCAGCTCGTCGTCGTTGACGTTTACTAATTCAAATTGGGCGACGGCTCAGACTATTACCGTCACTGGTATAGCCGACACGGTGCGAGATGGAGCCCAAACTTCGATTATCACCTTATCTATCGTGGATGGTTCGAGCGCAAACGCATTTGATCCACTTGCTAATCAAACCGTTACCGCAACAGTGATAGACAATAACAAACTAGTCAGATTCTTGCTGAAAAATGGGTCTGGTAACGCGCTACAGAGTATAAAAGTTACGAGAACAGAACCCAGTGCTTTGCTATATCGTCGAAGTTCGAACGCGCCGGCTGGGACTAGCGCGTGCACGAGCGTAGCATCAGAATTAACTGACGCGGATGGTCTTGCGGACCTGGCTATCCAGGGTTCTGGAGCTCAGACTTTTTGGTTTATTGACTGCAACTCGTCCGCACCAAATTACCTAGTTCAAAGAGCTGTGTTGTCGATTCCTTATGAAGCGAACGGTCCTTTGAATGAGATTGTAATGGCCACGAGCGGGGCTACTATCAAAATAACTGTTAAGGGATCGCCGATTGCTGGTTCTCCAATTGTTCTGGATGTACCGGTTGATGCTTATCTAGTGCGAGAATCTGATGTTAGTGGAACTATGCAGAAGGCCCTATCGGCTGAAGTTTTGAACTCATCAGATGGTGTTCTTACATTTTCAAGCGTTCCCATGGGGCAATTCAAGTTAATGCTACGAAGTAGTGGCAACGCAAACCTTGTTGACGCAACGTTAAACACTAGCGGGGCAGTCACGTACGAGGAAATACTAGTTGGAAGCTCATCAGATAAATACTACGTCTATGAAACATCAGCTGCGGCGTTCGGTTCTCTTGCGAATCTGACTGTGACCTCAGCCGAGACCATAGATTTTGGGACGCTTCTTTTGTATGCGAAACCGATTCGACTGCGAGTGACAGTTCAAAATAATAACACAAATAGCGTAGGTGCGATCCTACGCCTTAGTGGCGGAAATTTACTCACCCCGTTAATAGCGTCGGCAGTTGACGGCAGCGCTGGAACATATGAATTTGCCGCCACGGTAGGCAGCATCGGTGCTGTGCCACCTAGCAAAACTACTAATGGTTCTGGCTCTTCGTCATACTTGCTAGAGGTTGAACGCACAGGTCTACCAACTGCGACCTACTCGATCCCTATCGAATACACCACAGCCGGCAGCAAAGTATCCGAGGGACCTCCGACAGCTGTTTCTTCTGGGTATGACTTGCAGACATATTCTGTAAGTACCTCATCGGTTGGGTTTAGTGTTTCTAAGTCTGCTGTGTCGGTGAGTGAGTCTGGTTCGACTGAGACGTTTACGGTTGTGTTGGATTCCCAGCCTGCGAGCAATGTGGTTATTGGTGTTGTGTCGGGTG
>CAJQGN010000060.1 GCA_905477545.1 uncultured Acidimicrobiales bacterium
GACAGGAAGACCCGCATCCCAGCACTTGTCAATCCATCGAAGCGGACGCCTGTGTACTTCTGGGTCCTGCCTTGATGGGGCAACAACGTTATGAAGTATTGGGCGATTAGCGACAGATGCTAACTTCTCGAGGAATGCGATGTCAGCTCTTATATCTCCGGTACCCTGAGTGATTTGGATAAAGCCCTCATCTCGTTCTGACAAAACCCGAGCGAGGTTAAGAATATCCTCATCGCACATAATATCGGTCACCATGGGGGAGCCGTCGTAGTCGGCTTGAACGCTATTTTCTCCAAGTCGTTGGATCGAAAAGCCACACAGTCCCGCATCCATTCCCTCATTCAGCAAGCGAGCCATCTCTTCACGCTCGCCATTGTTAGCAGGCTCACCTGCCTTAGCTTTTTCTAGACCCATCACATAGGTCATCAAGGATGCTGTTGGCATATATTGAATTACATTTACGCCCTTAGGAATTCGCTCTAGGGAATCCAAATACTCAGGTATTGTCTCCCAATCCCAATCCATACCTTGCTTCATCGACTCAAATGGTATTGCCTCAGTACGAGTCATCGTCAACATCGAACGCTCTTGAAAGTCCGGGCGAACCGGCGCAAATCCGAAACCGCAATTACCCAAGACCACAGAGGTGACGCCGTGATAACCAGAAATGGTACACCACGGATCCCATCGAATTTGAGCGTCATAGTGGGTATGCAGATCAACAAATCCGGGCGCAACAATCTTACCCGTAGCGTCGATTGTTCGACGACTGGGCGCACTGGTGCGGCCACCAATTTTGGCTATTTTCCCATCTTTGATCCAGAGATCACCTTTGAATCGTGGAACCCTGGTTCCATCAACAATCGTGCCCCCACTGATATGGATATCGAAACTTTCCATTAGTGCCCCCATCATGAACCAAATGATCTTCAACGTTCCCTAGAATAACCATAATCTCTTGTTGGGTTCCATGTGTCGCCAAAGATCGTCAACCGCAAATTAGAATTCGAGCTCGCAGTGGCTGCGATACTAAAAGACCTCATGCCAGGAGACGTGTCCACCTACGGCGAAATAGCTATGGAGGCAGGGTTCCCCGGGCAAAGTAGGTCGGTTGGGCGGTTTCTTAAGAACTCTGACGGATACCCCTGGTGGCGGGTTGTAAATCACAAAGGACGACTCGTTCCTGGGATGGAGCCATTACAAAGCCGACTACTAAAGTCCGAAGGGGTCCAAACAACAAACGGTCATGTCATAGGCTTGTCGAATAGACCATCGATAGTTCACGGCAACCGAGATTTACGGCACCAGCTCTGATCCTCCACAAAGCAACAAACTACGCTATTGTAATTTGTTGCCGTGCGGAACCAAGCAAATGATCCCTCACGCTGACACAAAGCATAGGCCTGTTGTCATAACACTTCCTAAGTCGGTCGCATTTCTCGCCTGAGCTTTGTCCGTGGACTGGCGAACAGCCACGCCAGATACCTGTCTGAGTGCGGCTATGTTGAAATTAATATTCATTATTTTCTTTAGTCTGAGTTACAACCTTTAATGTTTTATTAATTAGCTTTACATAATGAGGATTATCGGCGTTTGTTAGTCTGTGAGTTGAACCATTTCCCTAGCTCGTCTGGACCTCTATTATTCGATTGTTGCTTCAGCTAAGACGCCCGTAAACCTTGCACCAAAGGCGCAGCCAACCCACACAAAGTTGCCGGTGTCACTAATCGACACAAATGTTCCCGCGATTCATGACCGATTGGCGAGTGGCACGTTTTGCTGGAATTTATTAAGAACTCTGAATACTGTCGAGCAAGTGGACTACACAATTCGGGCTTAGTTTTAATAATGCAGACAAGTCCGGATCCGCTGCACACCTTATGACGAGCTAACATCAAGGTATGACTGTCACACTGGTAACCGGAGCCAATTCAGGGCTAGGGCGAGCAACTGCTTTGCTGTTAGCGAAACAAGGCCACAAGGTCTATGCCGGAATGCGTGATTTGGAGAAGGGAACCAAGTTATTAGAACAAGCTTCGGGGCTGAACCTGCGCGCGATCGAAATCGATGTAACTGATGATGATTCGGTGGCCCGGTGCTCCGCTTCTGTCGAGAACAACGGCGACTCAATAGACGTACTGGTCAATAATGCTGGCATCGGATACAACGCAGTAACCGAAGACATTGATCTTGAAGTAGCTAAGGCAGTCATGGACGTTAACGTCTGGGGGGCGGTTCGCTGCATAAAGGCGTTTGTGCCGGGTATGAGATCACGCGGTAATGGGCATGTAGTCCAAATCTCTTCAATCACTGGCCTGATAGGTGCCATTGGTCAGACTGTTTATGCGGGCAGCAAGTTTGCACTCGAAGGCATGAGCGAGGCCTTAGCACAAGAATTAATAGGCTTCGGCATCCGGGTTTACTTGATAGAACCGGGCGTTACTCGCACAGCTATATTGCCGAAAAATGAGGGGAACCCCTTACCGACCGCTTATCAAGAACATTACAACCGGATGTTCGATTTCTATGCAGCAGGTATAGCTGCATCGGTACAAGCCGATGACGTTGCCGAAACGATCGCAAGGGCTCTAGCCAGTCCTGACTACAAGTTACGCCACGTATGTGGTTGGGGTGGGACTGAAATAGCGCAAGGTCGAGCAATGATGACAGACGAAGAATGGGTTGAGCTTGGCGCCTCTGTGTCTTCTAAATATAACTACGCGAAGAACTTCAATCATTTCTTTAATCTAGATATTAGCGGTTGAGTAGCTCTTCGTGAATCGATAGCTAAACGTCTAATGCATGCCCGTAAGCTTCGCTGTGTTTCACAATGAAGTCTCGGCGAGGCTCTACTGAGGCCCCCATCATTACTTGGAAAGCTTTCTCTGCGACCTTTGCATCATCAAGCGTGATTTTCCTCAGAAGCCTCGTCTCGGGATTTAGGGTCGTTTCCAGCAGCTCGTCATCATCCATTTCTCCTAGACCTTTAAAGCGCGTGACACGGTACTTTCGGCCCTTGGCATCTAGTTCCGACACTCTCTTCCCTAACTCTAGTTCCGAGTATAGAAATTCCTTCGATTGCCCTATTGTCAACGCGTGGGTCGGCGGCTGAGCAGCGTATACACGCCCAGCAGCCAGGAGATCACGCATGTAATGATAGATCAACGTCAGAACCAAACACCTTATGTGGCTACCATCGACATCAGCATCTGCGAGAAGAATCACTCGTTCATAGCGGGCTGAGCTTAGGTCAAATTCTGCGCCTGAACCTGCACCGACTGCGGTAAAGAGAGCAGTAGCTTCGGCGTTATCGAGGACCGCCTTCTTGGTACTTTTACCTGCATTGACAACCTTGCCACGCAAGGGAAGAACCGCCTGCCAGGCGCTATCCCTCGCTCGTTTCGCAGGACCCGCTGCCGAGTCGCCCTCAACGATAAGCAACTCCCCCTCCGGATGCATGCGACAGTCCGAAAGTTTATCGGGCAAACCATTGTTACCAATTTGTGCTGCCTTTCGGCGGTTATCCAGAGCTTGACGGGTGCTAACACGGTTGATCACTGCGTCGGCTACTTTGTCAAGAATTGCCTTAACGTGTATTTTTTTAGAACCTTTAAGATCGCCTTCAAACCAAGCACCGAGGGTCTCGCGCACAACAGTACTAACAATTTTTTGGATGTCTGGAGTCCCTAATTCACGTTTGGTTTGGCCTCTGAATTGAGGTTCAGGAAAAGTAACGCGAATAACCGCTATCAACCCCTCTTGGCAATCTTCTTTGGTTGCCTTTCCATCATCTTTCAACTTGCGCAGCTTTCTTAGCTCATTCTTACCTAAAGCAAGGTTGACTGAACTAGTAAGACTTCGTTCGAAACCTGCGAGATGGGTACCACCGTCTGGAGTCGGGATCGTATTAACAAAGGTAACGATTTTTGTTTCGTAGGAATTGACCCAACGCATTGCAATATCTACTTCACATTTACGTGTTACTTCGGTTAGGTCGCCGTCTACCGGAACTTTTTCAATAAAATCTGCTGAACCTTGAAGCTTAATTATCGAAGTAATGGCTCCTGACTCGCCACTTAAAAAATCTACAAAGTCTCCAAGACCGCTCTTGGAGACAAACTCTTCTTGAGGTTTTTGAAATCCCTTTCGGCGATCTGTCAAGCGTATCTTCAAGCCTGGAACCAGGAAACATACCTGCCCAAGTCGTTCCCTAACTTCAGAGTAGTCAATAACGGCATCGACATCGAAGACTTGAACATCTGGCCAAAAACGGACGGTGCTTCCTGTCTTATGAGAGGGAACTTTGCCCGTCTGCTTTAGAGCGTGGCCCGCCTTGAACCGACCGTTAGTGCCAACTTGTCCAGCAACACGGTCTCGAAATGAGAGATGGTAGGTCTTGCCGTTCCGGTTCACGTCAACATCGACCCGGGTGGAAAGAGCGTTGACAACAGAAGCACCAACTCCATGAAGGCCACCTGACGCACCATAAGCGCCTGTGCCGAACTTACCACCTGCATGAAGTTCAGTGAAAACAACCTCGAGGGCGGTTACCTCGCCATACTTTTTGTCAACAGGGATTCCACGCCCGTTGTCAGACACTTCATATGAGCCATCCGCATGAAAACTTACATCTATAGTGCTTGCAAAACCCGCAGCGGCTTCGTCGACACCATTGTCAATTATTTCCCACAGCAGGTGAGTTAAGCCTTGGCTGCCTGTCCCACCGATGTACATCCCCGGTCGTTTTCGAACGGCGTCCAAACCTTCTAGGACTTCGATGGAGTCAGCATCGTAATTATTTGGCGATTTGTTTTCCAATCGCTCAGTAATTTTTTCTTGATTCATTTAAAGCGGTACTCCCCTAGATGCTGCAGCCTGAATCCAAGATCTATAGCCGGGCCATCTCTTCGGGTGCTTGTGAAATTTATTGGCACCGGTGTTGAGTCAGATTTCTTGGGGTCGAGTGAGTCGGTCATTATTCCGGCTAGTTCCTGGTTTCGGCCCAGCCATGCGTAGCTAATCACGGTCTCGAAGTTCTTAAATTTAACCACGCGCACACCACCAGTCGCTCGACCTTTGGCAGGCACTTCTGATATGTCGGTTACTTTGCACGTCCCTTCGTCTGTAACGACTACGACGATTGTTGAGAATTCCACTTTCTCAGCCGAAAGAACAAAGCAACCTGTTTTAAGCTTCATTCCTGAAACTCCAGATGCTCCCGGGCCCTGAATTGGCACTCCGGCTACGGCAGTGCGTAGTACCTGCCCATCTGATGCGACAACTGCAAGTTCTGAACTTTCCTCGGCTACAAACGCAGACACAACAGTGTCATTTTGCCTTAACTTTATTATGGAATTCCCATTTCGCGTGCGCAACAAGTCGGCAGCACTGACCCGTTTGACGACGCCCTGTCGGGTCACTAGGACTAGTTCGCTATTTCCGATGATGAATAGTCCGACGACCCCTTCACCGCGACTCAACGAAAACATTTCGGTACACGATGCTCCGCGACTTCCGCGAACCATTTCAGGAATCTCACTAGCGCGTACGCTCAGAAGTCTGCCTTTGTCTGTCACAGCAAGGATCGGTTCCGTTGTCGAGGCTTCCAAAGAGGTAGTCAGAACATCATGCCGTCCTGGCTTAGCGGTGAATGAGTCATCTGGAGGGAATCGTCCTATCAGACCTGAGGATGACAAGGTTACTAACGTAACCTCATGCTGTGTAATGTCTTGTGTATTGAGCTCGGATTGAACAGTTTCATCGTCGATCGAGACGATGTCTTCAATTTTGACGATCTTTGTTCTGCGCGTTTCTCCAAATTCCTGAGCAATGAAGTCAAGTTCCTCGCTAACGATTTTTCGGCGGCGATGCTCGGAATTAAGCACTAGCAAGTAGGCCTTAATGGAGTTCTGAAGTTCTGTGAGTTCTGTACGTAGCTTGTCAACTTCTAAGGCAGTTAGCCGCCGCAACTGCATATCTAGTATGTGGTTTGCTTGGATGTCAGAAAGTTTTAATTCCTCGATGAGCTCTGAACGTGCCGTCGGCACATCCGCAGCGCCTCTTATTATTCTAATTACTTGGTCTATGTTGTCTAAAGCGATTAGCAAGCCAGCGACAATATGCTCGCGTTCTTGCGCTCTTCTGAGTCTGTATTCGGTTCGCTTAGTTATCACATCGAGCCGGTGGTCAATGAAGTGCTGGCAGAGTGAGCGCAGCCCCAGAGTCGAAGGGACCCCCGACACTAAAGCGACGTTATTAATTCCGAAGCTTTCCTCCATCGGGGTTAAGCGGTACAAGGTGTTCAACAATTTATGTGGTCCAACTCCTGACTTACATTCAATTACCAGGCGTAGTCCATGATTACGGTCGGATAAATCGTTAACCGCTGCGACACCTTCGAGTCGGCCTTTATTTATAAGTTCTCGTATTTTGGCTTGTACCCGCTCTGGGCCTACGGCATAAGGTAACTCTGTTACCACAATGGCTTGTCTTCGGGCGGAAATAGGCTCTATCTCAACTCTGGCTCGGATTCGAAATGTACCTCGACCAGTTTCATACGCGTCCCTCAAGGTTCCATCATCGATGATGATCCCACCTGTTGGGAAATCTGGCCCAGGCAACAAGCTCACTAATTCGTCCAGTGTCGGTTTCGGTCGACGGTTGTTAAGGATGTGCTTTACAACTGCCACCACTTCGCTGATATTGTGCGGTGGCATATTGGTAGCCATGCCGACTGCTATTCCACTAGCTCCATTTGTGAGGAGGTTCGGCAACATGGCCGGAAGACAACCTGGCTCGTCCCGTTCCCCGTCAAAGTTCGGCTGAAAGTCAACTGTTTCTTCCTCAATGTCTTGCACCATCGCCATCGCAGCGTCCGTTAGGCGCGCTTCCGTATATCTGTAGGCTGCAGGAGGATCGTCGAGGCTTCCAAAATTGCCCTTTGGTGCGACTAGTGGCACAGACATTGAAAATTTTTGACCCATTCGCACCATAGCTTCGTAGATCGCACCATCTCCGTGGGGGTGATATTTCCCCATAACCTCACCTACCACTCCGGCAGATTTTCTAAAAGGAGTGCCCGGTCTCAGCCCTAGATCATTCATTACGAACAAAATCCTGCGTTGCACTGGTTTCAGTCCATCGCGAACATCTGGAATTGCACGACTAGTTGTAACCGAAAGTGCATATGGCATGAACGAATCACGCATTTCATCATCAACTGAAATATCGATGATTTCTTTAGCAATTGATTCAGGGAGTTTCGGCCTAGCCATAGTTCAGAGGGTCCTCATTGTTAAAAATTCATCCACGACTTGTGAGAGTACGAGGCTCATGGGACAAAAGAGTGGCAATCAGAAGAGCAATTGAGGAGATCAAGTAGCTTAAATTTCTTAGTGATTTGTTTGTTGTTCGGAGAGTTAACCGTTTAAATGCACACTCGTGCTAGTTCTTCGCTATCGTTACCGATCGCGTGATGATCGCGTTCTCGAAGCATTCGTTTCGAGTAAGACACACCCATTACCTACTCCCCTGCCGGAAGACCCGGAGCAACAATGAGCCGACGTATCGAGGTCGAGCTGACTAGTCAGCAAGACGACGGAACCTGGACCTGGCGAGCCGCCGGCGCCAAGCAACCAAAGGGCACCTTAGATGCTGCCCTATTAGCCAAGGGCGCCACTGTTGGTGATGTCGTGCGTGCAGAGGCTGACTTTGAGATTGACGGTATTTTTATAACTGCTGTCACTCCACTGAAGTCTCGAAGCGGTCGACCTGCCGACAAAATACTGGAAATAATTCCCGGTAAACAAGATACGCCGGGTGTGACCACCCAGCTTGAGCGCAAGAAAAAAAGCGGCAGAGGTCGGGATGGTGATGATAAAAAACGTCGCGGTAAACCTCGATCGAATGAGAACCGGAATAGCGGTGAAGACGCCAAGGACAAAGGGAACAGGTCTAATAATCGTGGTGACAAAGGCAAACGCACCGATTCAGGTTCGAAGAGACCCGCACGGAATAGAACAAATGATCGTGAGCAAACTTCGGAGCGACCTAAGGTCAAGAAGCTTCGTCCAGGCCGTGTGCACCGGAAACTGTTGATCGAGAGTCTTCCAGAGGAACAGCGCGTTATTGCAGAGCAAGTCGCTCGCGGTGGCATTGCTGCAGTACGAACTGAAATTGAAACTCAGAATAAGCGGCTACTCCAAGAGGGACAGCCAGTAGTCAAAGCCGATGCTTTGCTCGCCTTAGCTGAAAGCCTTGTACCGCGAATCAAAATAGCCGAATGGCGAGATCGCGCTGATGCAGTAGTTGCTGACTTGGACGAAGTTGATATACGGGATCTTCGAACAATTTTGGTTGCGGCTGAAGATAATGCTCGAGACGATGAAAGCCGGCAGATAGCGGAACGCATTCGTGAGGGGCTCAACCTCAGAGTGGAAAAAGCACAAACCGACTGGCACGCTGAGCTTCGTGCGACCTTATCTGGGGATCGCATCGTACGGGCTCTGAGGCTCAGCTCCAGACCGCCAAAAGCTGGTGCTCCACTTCCGCCAGATATTGCAGAGCAGCTTACAATGCAGGCCAATCAAGCACTTGGTGGTGAGGTCACTCAGCAGCGCTTGGCCATTGTCATCGAAGCTATTGCATTCTCTCCGATACGACCTTACATAGTTCTCGCAACCATGCCGGCTGAGCCCACGAAAGAACTGGTCGAGACGATTCGCAAAGTAGCTGATCGAATTCCAGAAATCGCTAGCCGGTTTGGAATTGAACCGTCTAAGCCCGGTCGTGGAAAAGGTAGGCGTAAAAGTCCTGGTAAGCCTAAGCCTGAGGCTCCTCAAACGAATGAGCAGGATGCAGAACCTATATCGCCTGAACCAGCTATTCCTGATGGCGACGTTAATTCAGACCTAGCTGAAACTCCTTCGTCCGATGTTGTTAACTCCGTTGCTGGTGCTGAAGTAACAAATGAGGTGGTAGCTGACACGATAAGCACTGAATCAACCGATACAACGGCTACGCCGGCGACCCTGGAGCAAGAAGCTAATGGTCTAAATGGTGGAGGGTCGACCGAGACTGAAGCAACTGAGGTCGAGAAGATGGAAGGGGCCTAGATAATATGGCTGTAAATTTTGAAACTCGTGGCCCAATTGCGTTGTTTACCCTTGATCGACCCGAAGCTCGCAATGCTGTTAATCATGAGGTCTCTCAGGAGCTTGAAGCACACTTGGATTCGTTCGAATCGGACCCGAATTTATGGGTCGGTATCCTTAAAGCCGAGGGAAAAGTCTTCTGCGCAGGTGCAGATCTTAAGTCGGTTAGCCAGGGTAAGCGGATAGAAACAGATAAGGGTGGCTTTGCTGGTCTAGCTCGTTACCCGCGAACCAAACCCTTGATAGCAGCTGTCGATGGAGCCGCCCTTGCGGGTGGTCTTGAGATAGTGCTTTCTTGCGATTTAGTTGTTGCTTCATCATCGGCTCGTTTTGGGATACCTGAAGTAAAGCGGTCACTCATAGCTGGTGCAGGTGGTTTGTTTAGGCTCCCGGCGGCCATAGCTAAAAATGTTGCTATGGAATTAGCGTTAACTGGCGATCCAATTTCGGCGGAACGAGCATTTTCTTTAGGCCTTGTTAATGAACTTTGCGAAACAGGAACTGTTGTTGATGCATCCATAGCGCTTGCTCAACGAATAACTGCCAATGCTCCGATTGCAGTACGGGAAAGCCGGGAGGTGATTCTCGAAACTCTGGGTGTTCCCGAAGCCGATGGTTGGGCAATCACCAAAACTCACTTCCGCAATGTAGTCAAGACCGAAGATTTTAAAGAGGGTCCGTTGGCTTTTGTCGAAAAGCGCGATCCTGTTTGGAAAGGCAGATGAGGATTCCACTAAGGCATCGGTAACCACAGAGAAAGCAAGAAATCTCTAGTTTTATCGTTCATATCCAACTCGTGAAGTTCTTCTAATTTGAAGAACCGCGCTTCGGTAGCATCATCTCCGGCCTTGAGGCTCGACGCAGTCGATACGCTGCATCTTAAGTTAACGATTACGTAATGTTGTTCAGCTATTAGCAGGTCAACCCAGCCGATCATCTCTTCAAATTGTCCTTCTAAATTAGTTTCCTCCTTAAGCTCTCGCAGAGCCGCATGACGGATCGGCTCACCCATTCGGACTCGACCTCCTGGGAGAGACCAAAGTCCTCTATCAGGCTGTGTACCTCTTTTAATAAGTAAAACCTTGTCGTCGTTGTAGACGATGCTGCCAGCGCACAGCTGCGGGCCTTGCATTGGTTTATAGAGATCTATGTACTGTTAACAAGCGTGCTTTAAACCCGAAAGTTTCGAAGAAATTCTTTGTTTCTCGATTACCTGGTAGTGCCATCGAGTCGATTCCAACGCATTTCCGTTCTTGACACCACTTGATTATAACGTTAATCAGAGCTTCCCCTAAACCTACGCTACGAGCCTCAGGGGTAACGTATATGTCAGTGACCACTCCTAAATATTCACCCGTTCGTAGCACTTCTACTTTCGCACGCGCATAACTAAGAATTGCGTTATCTAGAGTACCGACCCAAATTTCTTCATCTGGGCTAGCCATCGATGCTTCTAAAGACAAAATGTATGGAACGGTCGAAGTTTCGCGACGACTCCATATGTATCCCCCACGACCGTCCATTTGCTCTAGTACAGCTTCATCCGCCAATTGTGCAATTATCGAAAGCTCTTCAGTTGATGCAACTTTGGCCTGTTCTTCCATCAAGATCTATTTTCGCGACGTTCTTCTAGCGAGCGCTCAGATTGCAATCGACCTTCTTCTGCCGCTGTAAGATCCATGAAATTAAACATTCCAGCTACGATATTGTGGCCCGCAACATCACCAATTTGTCGGTACATTGCCTGTGCGACGCGACGATAATTTGGATGCCCTTGAGGCT
>CAJQGN010000061.1 GCA_905477545.1 uncultured Acidimicrobiales bacterium
TCCATGTGGAGCCCCTGGGTAAACATGCAGTTCTGTGTCAACTCCGCACTGGTTCAATCTTTGGGCATAAGCAATATCTTCGTCGGCGAAACCATCGAGTGTTCCAACCATTACATAGGTTGGCGGCAGACCAGAAAGATCATTTTCTCGAGATGGTGCAGCGTATGTTGGAACATCGTCCGTTTCAAATAAATTTCCTAGATAAGAGCGCCATCCAAATTCGTTCGACTCCGGGTTCCAGATAGGTACGTCCCAGTTCGCCGTGACCGAAGCGCGTTTATCATCAAGCATTGGGTAAATAAGCAATTGGTAGTCAACAGTCATTTCAGCTCGGTCCCGCACTAGTAAACCCAGAGCAGCAGCTAAGCCTGCGCCAGCGCTCGGCCCGCCGATTCCTATCCGGGTGCTATCTACACCAATCTCTTCTCCATTGTTTTTCAGCCACTTTAGTCCCGCGTAAGCATCGTTTAGTCCTGCAGGGTAAGGGTTTTCCGGCGCTAATCGGTATTGAACAGCAACTCCTGTTAGGCCGAAACGTTGACACCAACGGTCAAACCTAAGATCATCTTGTTCTGGAGTTCCCAAAACATATCCGCCGCCGTGCATCCAGAACAGGCATGGTTGAGATTCCCTGCTATCTACGTTTTTGTGGACTCTCAAACGGACATCGGCCTCACCTGGAGGCCCAGGAACATAAATATCCGTCCTAGTTACCTTTGAGGAAAGCTCTACATCATCACCTTGATTTATCCGGGATGCTCGAACTGATTTAAGGGTTTTCGCGTTAACCGTACTGAAAGGCGGTGACTTCGCCAGAGCAACTCGGACTTCAGGATCATAGTAAGGCTCAATATTCATATCCCCAACGTAGAAGGATTTATGATTTCATGGGTCATTAATACAAAAACAGGTTAATTTCTTATCATGAAACCTCTTGATGGTATCCGAGTACTTGACTTTACGAGAGTTGTTGCCGGTCCGCTCGCTACTCGTATTCTTGCTGACCAAGGAGCGGAGGTCATCAAGGTAGAGCCACCCGAGGGTGATTTGAGTCGAACTTTTCCGCCTTCGCTTCCAAATGACATAACCCCGTATTTTGCACAGCAAAATGCAGGTAAGTACTTTTGCTCTTTCGATTTATCTCAGCCAGACACTCCTCTACTTCTTAAAGAGTTGGCAGATACTTGTGACGTAATAGTCGAGAATTTTCGTCCGGGAGTAATGCAAAAATTTGGTTTAGATGCCGAAACGCTTCGGGCTAGTAACCCAAAGCTTGTCTATTGCAGCATTACCGGTTTCGGTCAGACCGGCCCTTGGGCGAAGAGAAGGGCATATGCCCCAATCGGACATCTCGAGTCAGGACTTCTCGAATACGAACGGCGGAAAATCGAGCGGCCTACCAAGCAACCCGCTCTTGTGCTTGGTGATTCCGTGACTGCTTTATCTGCTGCATCTGCTATCAACGCTCTTCTTGTTCAGGTCTCGCGTCAAGGGATCGGTGGCTATCTAGATGTTTGCATGGTCGAATCGCTTGTATACATTCAAGAATGGGTATCAACTGAGTTAGCAGGCGGCTGGGAAAGCACGAATGCTGGAGCCTGCCAAGGTGCGCCTATTTTAGAACTTCCCGATGGGCAAACTTGGGGACTAGCGGGAGATCCAGTCGCTTGGTTCGCTGATCTTTCAAAAGCTATGGACCGACCAGAGCTTATAGATGATCCTCGTTTCGCTGATCCTATAGTTAGGGAATCAAACCGATCGTTAATAACTGAGCTGCTGACCGAGTGGGCTGCCACCTTTTCGAGTTTCGACCTATTTTTAACTAACTTGGAAAGCAAATCACCCTTTACTGCTGCAAAGTTAAAATCGATTGATGAGTTAGCTGTTTCGGAATGGGCACAGCATCGTGACCTTATAGCTGATACAAACACACATCTCAAAATTCCTGCTAGGCATGCCAGCGGGGCCGGCATCGGAACAACTGGTCGTGTTGCTGCATTAGGAGCAGACAACGTGACTGTCTTGTCTCAGATGCTTGGCTACTCGGAAGACAAGATCCGCTCCCTACAAGCCAACGGTGCTTTAGTCGCTGCGAGCGAACGCTAAAATGTGCTTGTACCGGCTCAACAACTTGGTGTTAGCCGAGAAAGTTAACCTAATGGCTCGCAGACAAGCTAGTTCCAGTGTTTAATTCGGAAATGAATAACTTGATTTTAGCTGTTGCAGCTTTCGCTCTAATTGCAATTAAAATTAAAGTTATTCACTGGACCATTCGAAGATAGAAATTAGGTTTTTGTCTTCGACCTAAAGAGCTATTTGTAAATATTTTAAGTCCACTTAACTAGCTTCTGTCGGTACGAGATTGTTTTTGCGGGTAACGCAAAGCAAATTATGACCAAAAACCTTCGGGTATATTTAGTTTTTACTCTTGAGTCGCTAGGCCTGGTTCGACATAGATAGGACCTGCAGCAGGTACTACGCTCTTTATGTTGTGTTCAACTTCGTCTATCACGGTCCGCAATTCTTTGAGTGGCAGATCCTGATTAAACTCGACTTTTAGACCGACTAAGACCTCGTCTGGCCCTAAATACTGTGTTCGAATATGTATCAGTCGTTTAACTCCAGTAGTTTTCTCAACTGCTCGAATTGCAGACTCGCTGTCCCGGCGTGTGAGTCCTTCTCCTATCAAAAGGCTTTTCATTTCTGCAGCTAATGCCACCGCTATAGCGGCTAGAACAATACCGATAGATAACGTACCGATGCCGTCCCAAACGGGTGCCTCCCATATGACAGCAATTCCTAGGGCTACAAGTGCGATAACTAGCCCTAGAAGCGCACCCAGATCTTCTAGTAACACAACCGGCAACTCTGGTGTTCGGGACTGTCGAATGAATCTGTACCAAGATGAGTTTCCCTTAATCAGTCGAGATTCCACGATGGCTAGTCTGAATGAGAAGCTTTCTAGAACGATTCCTAAAGAAAGAACACTGAACGCCCAGATTGGAGCATCTATTTCGTGAGGATGTCGTATCTTGCTAATTCCTTCATAAATTGCAAAAGTTGCTCCAATAGCGAAAATGACAAGAGCGACTATAAAGGACCAAAAGTATCTTTCTCGGCCGTAGCCGAACGGATGTCTATCGCTTGCTTCGCGCCGCGATAGTTTGCCTCCCAGCAGCAACAACGCCTGATTACCTGAATCTGCTGCAGAGTGAATTGCCTCAGCCAACATCGAAGATGCGCCTGTGAAGATGAACGCCACGAGTTTTGCCGCAGCGATTCCCATATTCGCGAACAGCGCAGCTAGAACAGCACGTTTTCC
>CAJQGN010000062.1 GCA_905477545.1 uncultured Acidimicrobiales bacterium
CGATTTCTTTGATCGCGTTATCACTAAGCTCGATGCGAATAGAACCAAAATACGTGAGCCCTAAACAATCATTGAATTCAGACCTATCTGAAGTAGTGTTCATATTATGCAGCCGACTTATTCAGACTCAGCTCAAGCATATCGTGAGCGTATCCAGTCATTCATTGCCGAGCACCTACCGGCTAAGTGGGATGGTATCGGTTCCTTAACTGGTGACGCGAAAGCTGATTTTTTAAAAGATTGGCGACAAGTTCTGCGAGACAACCAACTACTTGCGACCGTCTGGCCCCAAGAATATGGCGGCCCCGGTCTATCTGCGTCTGAGAATGTCATCATTGCGGAAGAGTTCACTAAAGCAGGACTACCAACTGGTGGCTCCAATGACGGATTTGGTATCGGGATGGTTGGTAACACGATCATTGAGTGGGGAACTGAAGATCAGAAAAAACACTATCTCCCAAGAATTCTAGAAGGAGATGACCTTTGGTGTCAGGGCTACAGCGAACCTGATGCAGGTTCTGACCTGGCAAATTTAGGTTGCAAAGCAGAGCTTGATGGAGACGAATGGATTCTCAACGGTCAAAAAATATGGACCTCTAACGGGCATTTAGCTAATTGGATTTTCGTCCTTGCTCGCACAACCCCAGAAAATGGTAAACACCAAGGCATAACATTCTTTTTGTGCCCAATGGATCAGCACGGTGTTGAAATTCGGCCGATTGTGAACATTGCTGGTCACAGTCATTTCAATGAAGTTTTCTTTTCAGATGCTCGTGTTTCGAAAAATAATGTCATTGGCGAAGTGAATGGCGGCTGGGCCGTTGCTATGACGTTACTTGGCTATGAACGCGGTTTTGGGGCGACAACAACCTATTTTCGATATCGCGCTGAGCTAGATCGTCTAGTTGAAATGGCGCAAGCTCGTAAACGAACAAATGAGCCAGCTATTCGGCAACGACTAGCTTGGTGTCACAGCAAAGTTGAGATAATGAGGTGGCTAGGGCAACAAGTCCTAACCTCTTTCTTGAATGGAGAGCCACCAGGTCCTAAAAGTTCTATAGGCAAATTGAATTGGAGCGAATATCATCGCGAAGTAACTGAGCTTGCGTTAGATATTCTAGGTTCTGACGCCATGATCGTTGATGGAGATAATCGACTAGCAGCTGGTCTTGGTGCTGCGGATGCTGGAACTCCCAACACATCTTCAGCATGGATCAACAGCTTCTTGTCTGCTCGATCGGGAACGATCTATGCCGGAACAAGCCAAGTGCAAAAAAATATTATTGGCGAGCGAATACTAGGTTTACCAAAGGAACCTCGGTCAGATGAGGGCCCATGGAATGAAACCCCCAGGTAAACGTGCTCGTTGGAATAGCCGGTGGTTCCTGCTCAGGTAAAACTACGTTGGCCAAAAATCTACTCGTTGAATTCCCTGACTCATCCTGTTTGCTTGCCTTTGACGACTATTACCATGATCTTTCTGAAATGCCAGTCAGTGCTCGTTCTCGAGTGAATTACGACCACCCAGACTCACTCGATACTCATCTGTTCGTGGCTCATCTTGAGGCTTTAAGTAATGGTATTTCCGTCGAAGTTCCAATATATGATTTCGCAACACATACACGGCCTGGGGGAACTCACCAGTTACGGGCTGCAGATGTTGTGATTGTGGATGGTGTCCTACTTTTGGCTCTGCCTGAGTGCCGCGAGTTCTTGGATCTAACAGTGTTTGTAGACGCTCCGGAAGAGATTCGACTAGAAAGAAGGTTAGAACGCGACGTCTTCGAAAGAGGTAGAGATGAGGCAGGTGTTCGAAGCCAGTTCATAACGAGCGTCTCGCCAATGCATCAACTTCTGGTAGAACCAAGCCAACAATATGCAGATCTTGTTGTGTCTCACCCATTTCAAATAGATGAGGCAACGCAACTAGTGTGTGACCGTATCGAAGCTGCCACGAGCTAAGCATGATTGATATTCGAGTAAAGTAAACGACTTGGAAAATTCGTAGAACTAAGAAACATTCGAAAGTTCAGTGCAGCGTTGTTTCGATAAGGGTAAGGTCCCAAACTTAGTTGGAAAACAACTGTCGTCCAACGGACAAGAAAGTTGCAAGCAATAACTTTTTTGGTAAACCATGATCTGACAGCGGGCGTTAGAAGCCGGTTTATTGATAATGAGGGTACTGAATAGTTAACGAACGTGACCTGAATTAAGCCGTTTAGGTAACGAATTCTTATGCGCTCATTGAAGCGAAGGACTTTGCACAGCCGAAACTAAATTCTATCGTTCAATAAATTCGACCCAATTTCCATCTGGGTCCTCTACCATTCCGACCCAAACACCAGGTCGAGCTTCGCGGCGTTCCCAGATGATTCGGGCGTTAGCATTTCGGCACGCATCTAAGATGGGCTCGACACCTGCGACGGAAAGGGTGAAGTATCGAAGACCAGTAGCAGCCATCATGCCGCCGACTGGACCATCACTAATGGGTTTCGTTGGCACTACGATTTTTAGTAAACTTTCACTTGCCCATAAGCGGTGCATGAACTGGATCCCTAGCTTCTCCATACTGATTGAAGCCTCGAACTCTAATCCGATAACATCCCGATAAAACTCGAGCATTGCATCACCATTGCTTGTGACAATTCCTAGATCGAAACCTGATTTTGTAAATGTAGTGCTCATAGTGTGCTCCTCGTGTTGACTGACTTCAAATGTAAGTGACTATTAGATCTAATAGCTTGCGCCTAAGCCTGCTCGCGCATCGCTCTGTATGCCATATGCCGGTATCGGGTACCTGAGACCATTTTTTGCTAGAGCTTCCATGCCATCAATAGAAACCGCTAAATCTTCGGGTGAGATAGCCATGAGTAATTCATCTTCCATAACACCGCCATAACGTCGTTCAGCAAAACAGGGAATCGATAGACTCGGCTGGCCGGTTTGAAGAGCTCGACCCCAACTATCAGCGCAAGCTGACTCGCCTACGCAAGACCAATCAAGCTTCTTGTAATCACGCCACTGTAAACCGTTAATGAGGATAATCATTTGAGCGGGAGTGGCGTATATGAGACAAATATCTGGAGGGTTGAGACGTTTCGTGTTCAGAGGCGAAACAGCCATTGCGGCGTATGTTCCGAATGGCACGCAGTCCATAGCCTGTTGATGAGCCGAACTGTCTTCGAGAGTTTCAAACCAAACTCCCTTCATTCTGTCACCAGACAACCATTCGTTGTCTTGTGGATGCAGTCCGAGGACGGCACCGCATTGGGCGCCGACAAGGTCACTTTGAGTAATACCTACGGTCCAATTAAGACGCGCTGCCATTCCAACTATCTGATCGGTGGTATGAATCGAATCAGGACGACGAATACGAGATACTGCTTCCATCTCTTCAACCGTTCTAAAAAGTTTCATTCCTATAGGCGTCGTTCTTATTCGAAGTAGTGCCTGAAGTCGAGCGAGTAAACTATCCCACTCAATATCGGCAGTACGAACGTGCACCGGCTGTTCTTCATCGTGTTCCACAATTGCCCCCACTAATTAATAAGCACGCTATATCCGGAGGGATTGATAACCAACAGTATTGGTAATTCTTAGGCCTTAAAGCGATCAAGCTTCAAGATCGGCGATGCGTCGTTGAGCTTCATTTAGCTGATATTTAAGTGCGCCTATTTCTTCCCGAGCCTCGTTGTATAGCGAAAGCAGTTCATTATCAAGGGTAACTGGCATTGAAGATACCTGACGATTGGGGGAAATCCCACGTTTTCGCATTTGGTTATAGAGACGTGTACGAGTCAATCCACACTGATTCATAATGACCTGAACTGGCTGACCACTTGTGTACATGGATATCGCGTAATCGATTAGCTGTCTCGGCTGAAGGGCCTGGATTTGCTGCTCCGTTAAATCCACGTGACTTTCGCCATTAACCAGTTCTTCTGTCGACAGATTATTCATCAAGTAATTCCTCCACTTCATCCAATATTTCTAGAAGCTCGATGTCCCCAGATTTGGCCACTATAGATCCAACAATATCAGTCAGGGTACGCAACTTTTTTCGAAGCTCAACTAGCTCTTTGGTCGATTTCTCTAGTTGGGCACTTACCTCTGACTCCGACCGGTGGGCGATATGTTGATTGAAGAGCGCCATCCTTGCGGACGTCTGGTGCCAATCATTCTCTGTCAAGTCACATGCCCAAGTCCAAACATGATTGGGTGCATAGCGATAAAGAATCGCTGCCCGGTATGTTCCCGTGTTCTCCTTAAGAAAGACCACTGCCGAGAACTTACTATCAGTTGGAAGTCTCTTTTTTTCAGCTAGAGCTTCTTGAGGTCTTGCAACCCCCAGGTCCTCAAGTCTAAGTTCTGCGTTGAGTATTTTGTAATGATTGGTCGTGTCTAGATCAAAGGATGTGTATAGAACGCGCTCATCATGCTCTCGGACAAGGGTTTGAAACTGTGCTCGTTTACCAAAAAGTGGACTGAACAAGCGGCCGAAAGTATCGATGGCGATACGGTGCGATTCCTCAACTCTGCGGAATTCGCTTTCGAGGGCACTGGAACTGATGCGTGTTGAGGCCATCAGCGATACTCGGAGTTTTCAGCTATTTCTATTTCAACTATGTCGCCAATAATCTCGCCGGTTCTGAAAACATCTATTTGAGAAGCTCTTAGCAGTTCTGTCGATTGAGCTAGTAGGGCTTCGATTGCATCCACTCGCTTCATCTTGTCAGCGGCTGTTTCGGTGCCTAAGAGACTTTCAAGCTCTTCGAGCGGGACATTCAGAGCAGTTGAAATTGCTTCTAAATAATCAAGAAGTTCAGCTAAGCCAGCTTCTATCCGTTGGTAAGTACCCCAAGTTATTCCGAAATTTTGAGCCATTTGTTCTGCACGCATTCCGGTGTCTGTTCTGCGCTGTTTGAGACGCTTTCCCAAAGCAACGTAAGGATTGTTATCACTCATTTCCTGCATCGACTTGGTCCTCTAATCATTTCAGAGGAGAATAGACGTTAAAACGGCGTATGTTGTGTCTTAATGTTTGCAAAGCGTCAAGGGCGCTTGATTGTGTAAGGAGAACGTCATATGCACGAAGGTTTGAAAGTGGAGATTCACGGGAATGTTGGGATGGTAATAATGGATCGTCCTCCTCATAACTTCCTTAACTTTCGTCAGATTCATGGAATAGCGGATGCTCTCGATGAACTGCAGTCGAATATGTCCATAGGTTGCGCAGTTTTGGCAGCAGACGGCAAGTCATTCTGCGCCGGAGCGGACTTTGCTGGTGACGGTGTTGGCGGTGGCGATGATGAGGTTGTTGGTGGTGATGCAACACTCGCCCTGTATCAAGGTTCGGCCCGACTATTCGATGTTACGTTGCCAATTGTCGGCGCGATTCAAGGTCCTGCCGTAGGTGGGGGGCTTGGGCTGGCGATGGTTCCTGATATTCGGATAACTTGCCCTAATGCCCGCTTTTCAGCGTATTTTGCTGCATTAGGAATTCATCAAGGTTTCGGAATGAGTGTGACAATGCCTGCTCTGTTGGGGCCCTCGAGGGCAGCGCAGGTATTGTATTCTGCCAAGCGTTATAAAGGTGAGGAAGCTGTAGCAATCGGATTGGCTGATGAGTGTGTAGCAAATGACCTGGTGCGGGAAAGAGCTTTGGAAGTGGCAACTGATATTGCTAAGAACGCGCCGCTGGCGTTGCGGGCTATAAAGTCGACTTTGAGACTAGGTTTAGGTGACAAAGTTAGAACAATTACACAACGAGAAGCTGAAATTCAAGCACGTCTGTCTCACACGGACGATGCTAAAGAGGGCATCGCATCAGTTGGCGAAAGACGCCAGGGAGTTTTTCACGGTCGTTAATCGGACCTGATGATCTATTTGACTTGAAGCCTTGCTAGCTCGGAATGCTCCCAGAATAGCGGCGGTCACCATACGGAATAAGAATAGAGAATATTGTGAATTACAAGCCTGATACCGCAGCCTTTATAGCTCAGTTGGAAGCAGCTAGCGCGGGGGCACCTAAAACGCATGATTTAGAGCCATTTGAAGCAAGAAACGGTTACCGGGCGCTTGCCCACGTACTTGGATCGGGGCCAGAAGTAGAAGGTGGTGTGTCCGATTTCATTATCGAAGAGCAAGATCTGGAAATTCCAGTTCGCGTTTATAAACCCAACGAAAAAAAGAATCTACCGGTTCTGGTTTTTTTCCACGGTGGTGGCTGGGTCATAGGTGATCTGGAAACCCATGATAAAGAGTGTCGCCTTTTATGTAACAATGGAGAGTGCATTGTGGTAGCAGTTGATTATCGACTTGCTCCAGAGCATATGTTCCCTGCGGCAGTTGATGATTGTTGGGCTGCTCTTTCTTGGGTGAAATTGAATGCGGCTTCATTTGGTGGCGATTCGGAAAGAGTAGCT
>CAJQGN010000063.1 GCA_905477545.1 uncultured Acidimicrobiales bacterium
CAACAATTGCAATAGTCGGAACCCAACCTGACAACTGAGCCATGCCGTCGAAATGGGTATATCGACCGAATTGACCACTCAGCTCCGTATGACCCAAGCCATTCCTCGGGTGCCTTGCGCGGCTACCACCACCATCTACAAATAATACCATTGGCCATCGATGTTGCTGAGATAGTGCTATCAAATGCTCCAGCCGTCCGCCTCCGTAACCTCCTCCTCTGTCGGTGTAATCGGTCGAGGATGCTATTACAGGTTGATTGTTGACTTGCCCGATGAAGTCGACACCTCCATACTCAGGTACCCAGTCGCCTTCGGTGTCGATGGCCGCTATCGAACCAAACTCGACAGCCGTTTCATGGTCTAGGAGGCTAGCTATTCGTTCCCTTGCAGTTAGGTGCCCTGAGTTGTGTACGTTAGCGACTGCGTCAGGGCGCGCTGAATCGTGGCGTTGTGCCTTGACAACTCTAAGTCGTATTAGCGGTGTTTTTTTCATGGTTTCTGAATCTCAGTCCGGATTACAACCCAATCACCTAGGGTCGATAGGTCTAATTTTTTTATTTGGTATCTGTCTCGGAGCGCGATGTAAATGTCGTGCTATTCTTGGCCGAGTCTCTTCCGGCAAGATAATGTCGTCGAAGGAAAATGTTCGTCCTGCGTTTAGTCCAGACGAAGCATCGCGCATTTCTTCTGCGTAGAGATCACGTATCTCGCGCGCTTCGTGTGGAGTTGAGGCTGCCTTAATTTCCTTACGTTTAACTAAGTAGGCAGCACCTTCTAAGGACATGCCGGCAGATTCAACAGACGGCCACGCGAGGCGTAGATCGGGGACATGTCTTGAAGTGCCGAATCCAGACATGGCGTATGGACCGAGGCCGTAAGCCTTCCTTATCTGCACCGAATATAGGGGAACATTTCGATGATGTAATGCGGCTAGTGGTCTAGCGTGGTGGCGAGCCATTCCTTCAGCCTCGGCCTCAGGCCCAACCATGTATCCAGGGTTATCTATAAAGGACACGAGCGGGAATCCGTATGCATCGCAGGATTCAATAAACCGAGATGCCTTGTCTGCCGCTGCACTATCGATAGCCCCTGCTCGAGTGGACATAGGTTGGTTAGCGATTATTCCGACGGTGCGTCCATGTAACTTAGCAAACGACGTAATCATGGAAAGGCCCCAACGACTTCCTATTTCTAAGACGCTCTTCTTATCTGCGAACGCATTAATGATTTTTCGCATGTCGTATTGCCGGCGGCGATTCAGGGGAACAATACTATTTATCTTGCCGACTTCATCTGGTTCTTCAAACTCAGTTGAGGATTCGTTCCAGAGGCTTAAGAAGGACTTACAGCTCATTATTGCATCTGCTTTATCTTCGGCGATTATGTCAATCTCACCGCGTTTACTTAGTTGCTCGACTGGCCTTGACGTGACTTGTTCGGAGTTAATACTTCCTATTGAAGAACCTCTAGTAGCGATGACCAGGTCAGTTAAAAAAGCGATAGCAGCGTGTCCATCATGAGTATCACCGGTAACAATCGAAATTGTTGGTACCCAACCCGAAAGCTCAGTTAAACCTTCTAAAACGTCCCATCGCGCTCTCGTGTAATTAATAATCGGCGGTGGCAGTAGGGGCTCGTCACGACGGGCACCATCGCCTTCGAGAAAAATGACAAGCGGCCAACGATTTTTTTGCGCGAGGTAAATCACTTTTGCAAGTTTGCGCATATTTCGGTCTGTTTGGGAGCCGTTAAGAACACCTCTGTCATAAGCAGCTACAGCAATAGGCTCACTGTCTACGGTAGCAATCCCGCAAATTAGGCTATCCGAATAATAGATTCGACCGGAATCAGCGTCGCTGGTTGCTAGGGCTCCATATTCGTCGAAACTTCCGGTATCGCATATTGAGTAAATAGAATTCCGAGCATCTATGGAATTTGCCTGGGCTAGCTTGCGAGCCTCAATAATTTCCTCACGTGACTTATCCTCCATGGATTATCTCTCATTGAAATCTGAGATAATTGCGTTGAGGGTGTTGCTTGGTCTCATGGCTCGTGCAGCTTTGTCAGGGTTTGGAAAATAGTATCCGCCTACATCGATCGGCTGGCCTTGGCATGTGATCAATTCATCTACAATTTTAGATTCATTTTCCATGAGGGCGAGGTGAAACGGTTTGAAATGGGTGGCCAGGTCTAGGTCATCTTCTTGAGCGCTAATAGCTTCAGCCCACCAAAGAGCGATATAGAAATGACTACCTCGATTGTCTAACTCATTCACTTTTCTACTCGGAGACTTACCTTCATCAAGAAGTTTGCCAGTCGCAATGTCGAGTGTCTCGGCTAGTAAATGAGCTGTAGTGTTTCCTGACGTGGCAGCCAAGTGCTCAAGCGATACGGCAAGCGCCAAAAACTCTCCGAGGCTATCCCAGCGAAGATGGTTTTCTTTTTCAAACTGCTGCACATGCTTAGGAGCTGAGCCACCTGCGCCTGTTTCGAAAAGCCCTCCGCCATTCATCAGAGGCACGATTGATAACATTTTTGCGGATGTTCCAAGTTCAAGAATTGGAAATAAGTCGGTATTGTAATCGCGGAGCACATTGCCGGTTACCGAAATGGTGTTTAAGCCTCTTCGGATCCTGTCAATAGAGAGTTTGGTAGCTTTGACTGGAGACATAATCTCGATATCAATGCCATCAGTGTCGTGATGTGGTAGATATTGTTCAACTTTTTGAATAAGTTGCGCGTCATGCGCCCGACTTTCGTCAAGCCAAAACACAACTGGCTCGTTTGCCGCTCGACCTCTTGCTACGGCTAATTTTACCCAGTCTTTGATCGGCTCATCTCTAACATTGCACATGCGCCAAATGTCGCCGGTCTGCACAGAGTGCTCAAGTACCGTATTGCCGGATTCGTCGGTCACTGAAACTGTGCCATTCAAATCCATTTCAAAGGTCTTGTCGTGGCTGCCGTACTCTTCGGCTTTTTGTGCCATTAATCCGATATTTGCGACAGACCCCATGGTTTTCGGATCGTAGGCACCATTTGTTTGGCAGTCTTCGATCACGACCTGATAAATCCCGGCGTAACTACTATCAGGAATTACAGCCTTTGTATCTTGCAGTTCTCCATCAGGATTCCACATGCGTCCTGATTCTCTGATCATTGCCGGCATGGAAGCATCAACAATAATGTCGCTAGGTACGTGTAGGCCTGTTATACCGCGATCAGAGTCTACCATTGCTAACGCAGGTCGGCTCTTCTGATCACTGTCGATAGAGGTCTCTACCGCGTCCTTTTCAGATGGGGTAAGACTCTGCAACGCATCAACGAGGCTCGCAAAGCCATTATTAACATTTACGTTATGATCTGCTAGTACGTCAGCGTGTTGATCGAAGGTTTCCTTAAAGAATTGCTTAACGCAGTAACCGAAAATAATTGGGTCTGACACCTTCATCATCGTTGCCTTCATATGCAAAGAGAATAAGACGTTCTTTTCCATAGCGTCATTCATCTCAACTTCTAAAAATGCTGTCAGAGACTCCATGGACATGAACGTTGCGTCTACTATTTCCCCTTTGAAGACGGGAACAGTCTTTAAGACTCGTGAAGTACCACTCGTAGGGTTGAATGTGACAGTGAGAGTCTGAGCCTCATCGCTGGTAAATGATTGTTCATTATGGCGGAAATCTCCGGCGCTCATTGTTGAGACATGAGTCTGTGACTCCTTGTTCCAAACACCCATAGAATGGGGATTTTTCTGGGCGTAGGACTTGACTGCCTTAGGTGCCCGCCGATCGGAATTTCCCTCTCGCAGAACTGGGTTGACAGCAGAACCCTTTATCTTGTCATATCGACTCTGGATGTCTTTTTCGAGATCATTAAGCGGATTAGATGGATAGTCAGGGATGTCGTAACCACTTGCTTGTAGTTCGGCGATAGTCGCTTCAAGTTGTGGAACTGAGGCCGAAATATTCGGCAGTTTGATTATGTTTGCGTCGGGCTGGAGCGTTAGTTCGCCAAGCTCAGCAAGTGCATCGGACTGTATCTGCTTTTCAGTAAGATTTTCTGGAAAATTAGACAGGACACGGCCCGCTAAAGATATGTCTCTTGTCTCCACGCTTACACCAGCAGCGCCAGCAAAAGCTTCAATAATTGGCAGGAAAGAGTAGGTGGCGAGGGCAGGTGCTTCATCAGTGTGGGTGTAAATGATCTTGGACATTTGGCTCCAGTAAGTATTAAATATCGTTTAATTTATAACCGTTATCAGACAGTATCTGTTTATTGCTATGAGATCCTGATTGGTAGGTAAAACGGCCAAAGGTTTCGGCTTATATCTGAAATATGTAGGTCGGTCATCATAGTGAACACAGGTGGCGATGATGAGAGCCATAAGAATAACAGTTGAAGATGGAGGAGTCAGCAGAAATCAACCTGTTGCTTTGGCGCCTGCGTTCGTGCCAGCCAGCCGACCGAACACGGCTCCCGCCATAAGTCCCGTCCCGCCAGGGTAGTTTCCGTAAAATAACCCACCGACGAGCTCTCCTGCAGCGAATAGGCCCGATATTGGTGTCAAGTCTGTGTCAAGTACTTGACCTGTCTCGTTGATTCGTAAACCGCCAAAAGTAAAAGTGAGACCGCAGGTCACGTTGTAGGCCTGAAAAGGCCCGGTGTCGATTTTGTTAGCCCAGTTAGACTTATCGATTGCAAGTCCTTTGGTATTTCGCCCATCTTTAATGTTGGGATTGAAAGTGATCTCATCAGATACTGCTGAGTTAAATTGTGTAATAGTCTCGAATGCTTTTTGTGCATCGACGCCTTCCATTCGGGCACAGAGTTCTTCGAGTGAGTCTGCTTGAACTTTGGTGACTTGTTGGATGCGGTATTCGTCTCGAAGTAAGTGGTCTACTTTGGCATCAAATATTTGCCATGCGCTATGGCTGGGTTGCGCTAAAATTTCACGCCCGTATTTTGCGTATGTGTAGTTACGGAAATCAGCACCCTCATCTACGAAGCGTTGGCCGTCATTATTGATGATCAAACCAAATGGATAACTGTGTTTTTGAAAGCCATCGCCTACAGCCAAGTCGCCAAACTCGGGAGCGTTGTATTCCCAGCCGACTGCGTGAGCCCCACTCCAGTTTCCGTAGGGCATAGCTCCAATTTCTAAAGCCATTTGAATACCGTCTCCTGTATTGAAACGACTACCCCGTACTTTTGCCAAATCCCAGCCCGGCCCTAAATAGCGGGTTCGCCATTCAGTGTTGGCCTGAAAGCCGCCGGATGCGAGTACAACTGAATCTGCGAAAATTTCGCTTACTGTACCTTCGCATTTGACCTGCACGCCACGCACTCCTGTATCGTCTACGAGCAATTTCTTGGCCGCAGTGCCATAGACAAGATCAATATTATTACTTCTGAAGGCGGATAGGAATGCTTCGTGTAGGCCTTCGCCACCGCCCCACGCTTCTACAGTTAAACCGCCCCAAAATTTAAATTTGCCGTCTACCTTGAATGCTTGTCGCCCCCAAATCGGAGCAAATCTGACTCCCTTGGTTTGCATCCAACTTACGGTTTTGTAGCTTTCCGAGACTAACGTATTAGCTAGTTCTGGGTCTGTTCTATAATTAGTGATACGACCCATATCGTCATAAAAGTCATCTTCGCTATATGCGCCGAAGTCGGTCATCTCAATTTCTGACTGAGTTAAATCTGGCATTAAATTCTTGAGATCTTCAACACCGTTGTACGCAAATCGGATAGCCCCCGCCGTGAACCGGGTGTTACCACCGGCTTCAGCTTCTTGAGCTCTTTCCAGTACGAGCACTTTTGCCCCTTGGTCTGCAGCAGCTAACGCTGCGCATGCTGCGGCGTTTCCTGCCCCAACCACCACAACATCGTAATTTTCTGTTTTTTCGACCATGGAGGATGTTTTCCTATCTCGGATTAGTTTGCTGTTGTGCAGTATAAAGTGAGGCTATGAAGCTGACCTTCAGGTAAGCAGTACATAGACCTTCAAACTATTTCAACTTAGACTATTGCTGTGGCATTCGGATTCAAGTTTTATGATGGTGGTGTGTTATCTAATCGGCATAAAGCATTCGAACCTCAGTGAATCCGTTAGTTGCAGATAAAGATCTGCTCGTTGGTTTTGCCGGCGAAATTTGAAAAGTTATATGTGTACGCCAGCCACGAGAATAAGCGCTCAGATTCTCATGTTGCCTTTTTGGTGGTCGGTTATGAACGTTGACGCTTAATGCTTAACCTTCGATCGCTTCATGAAGCGATGCGTGGAACATTCCCAACGCTGGTTCGTTAGATCCTATGCGGATCACAGAAGCAACATTAGAGCTAAGCCCTCGTTGCACCCGTGTCATTGTGGCAAAGTCTTCATCTATGACCGTGTCGATTGTGAGTTGCCAGTTACGCTCCCAGTGAGATGACTCTGACGATGTTTCGGGAAGTTTAGGGATATAAAAATCTAAATCGCATTTTGATTTATGCGGATCATGAGGATCAGGAGACACTCGCCAGGTTTCTATATGATCGATTTGCATTACGAAGACGGTGTTTGGGAAGAGCACGTAGACCAACGCGCTGTGTGGCTCGAGTGCCCATGCGTTTGGAGGTGCGTCTACTAGATCAACTAAGGTTTGACGAGGCAGCACCTCTCTTACATGGTGGCCGAAACGTTCAGCATGACAGAGGTTCGCTACGAAAAGTGGTCCGACGGTGTTCCGATGCAGCGAGGCGAAATGGTAGGGCTCGAGGAAGGTGTCGATGACCAGTTTCCAGTTCATATCAAGATCAAAATGGTGAGATCTCCAATAGTTATAATCCTTGATCCCAAAACTGTCTAAATCTTCAGTAATCGCTCCAAGCTGTGGGTCAACTGGTTCTATCGTATCGAGATCTAGAGTGACCCAAATAGTTCCATGTCCTTCGTAAACAGCTAATTCTCTGAGGCCTGGTCCCGGAACGGTGATATCGGGAAATGCTTTTTGGTCTGGTGCTGAGACCAGAGTTCCTTGCAAATCATATGACCATGCATGGTATGGGCAGATAAGACGGCGAGCGCAATCTCGACCATTAGAAATAACTTGTGCACCGCGATGAGCACAGACGTTAGCAAAGGCGTGTACTTGTCCTGCATGGTCACGCGTCAGCAATAACGGTAACGAGGCGGTATCTCGGGTAAGGGTTGAACCTAGTTCCGGAAGATCAGAGCTAAGAGCGACTAGCTGGGGCATTAGTGCAAATACGCTCTCTTGCTCGCGGCGTAGATGGTCCCTGCTCGTGTAATTCCTTGTTGGTACTAGCATGGCTTCAGTCGTCCATGATTTTTTATTCTTGATATGGCTCAGTAGGTTCCTAATTATTGGTTGAGCTGTAGCGTTTTTCATGCTGTTCTTGATATTCGTTCGTGCGACCACATGAAAGGGCATGAGTCGTAGGGTTTCCAGGCTTTTCTGTAAGATACTTCAGCATCACTGAGGTAGTGGTCTAATGTGTGAAATTAACTGTGCGGCCCCTAGAACTTTGTTCTTGCTGAGCGTTTGGCTGTTTATTTATTGCTCAGGTTGATTTTTTGGCTAATCGTTAGAAATAATCGGATTAGGGTTTAGGCATGGAAAGGGTCAATGCGTCAACTCAGCTTCCGATCATAGATCTTGGCGCCTATATGGCGAACAAGTCAGGTTCTTTGGAATTTGCAGCAAATCAAGTGCGTGATGCCTTAGAGAAAGTCGGGTTTTTCTCGATCGTTGGTCACGGTGTGCCTTGGGATCAAGTTGAAGAGATTTATGATTGGGCTCGTCGATACCATGACCTTTCTATCGAGAGCAAACACGATCATTTGATGAGCTCGGGAAAAATGGGTTACATCGGCATGGGAGGTGCGCGAATAGGAGATAGACCACATTCTCTAAATGCGGCTTTTTTTATGGGCCGTCCCGGTTCAAAAAGAAATCAGTTCCCATCTGACACCATGCTCCCCGGATTCCGATCAGCAGCCGAAGCGTACTATCGAACCCTTGAGCAACTTTGTCTTAAAATCTTACCGCTGTACGCACTAGCAGCAGATATGGCCAAAGATTACTTTCAGACTTTCTTTAGCCCGTCTCTTGCTACCTTACGGGTTACTCATTACCCAGATGTTCCCGCCGAGGATGATCAATTCGGAATTGATACACATAGCGATGCTGGGTTCATGACGCTTTTGCCCACGAACATAGTTAACGGGCTTTGGATCGAATCTGAAACTGGTTGGTTTCAAGTTGACCAAGAACCTATGTCGTTTGTTGTGAATTCCGGCGACACTTTGCGCTCTTGGAGTAATAATCGATTTCGCTCAACACGCCACAGAGCTCTCAACGAGAGCGGTGGTGACCGCTACGCAATACCGTTTTTCTTTGACCCAAGACCGGATACCAATATCGAGCCGCTCTCAGGTTGCGTCGATGAGTTTAACCCGGTGACTGTTTCGGCTTATCGATACGGTGACTATTTGCGGACGTTTATGCAAGCTGAGTATGCCCAAACAGGGAACTCTTAGATAAAGTGAAGCTAACGAGAGCGGAAATCGTGATACCCGAAAGAGCCGGGTAACTTGCCACTTTTTAGAGCTGAAGGGCCCCTGGTGCTTAAGCTCAGGAGCCCCTCTCGGACCGATAGAATTGTGTCGCTAGCAGTCATCTCAGAGACAACTGACTGTCAATGTTCTGCACACGTTAAGCGATGCGACGATTCACTGTCTGCAGGCCGCTCCCTTCTTCAAAAATAGTGCGACCTCGTTCTTGCAGCGGACTATTGCCAATCATCGACCAGACTTCTGGGGTGTTTCTTTCTTCGTATTGGGCAATTGAGTTGTAGTACAACAAGAGAGCGAAGCTTGGATTCGTTTCTCCGAGGGTGGTCATCATAGCTGCAGATGGAGTTCCAGCGATATCAGTAATCATCTGACAGAACTCTTGGTTCAGTTCAATTGCGTCGGCAAGTTTATGGAAGGGAGCTCGGTTTATGGTGTTAACAAGAATTTCTGGAGCTTCGGGCATATTTCCAGCTCCCGCGATGGGATTCATAACCCAATCTTGAGCGGGACAACAGAGCATTTCCAATACTTTGTTTCCTCTCTCCATGTATCCGGGATCAGCTCTCATCCCAGCTTGAGTTTCTGCGAGAGAAGCCCAGCTATCTGCTCGAGTGCTTACTGCTACGGTTCCCACGGGCATGCCTGCTAGCACTTGCCAGCCAAACCATGTTTGTGCGCTATTGGCATTCATGTATTCGACAGTGTTGGTAACTGCCTCTAAACCCGAGCTAAGGCATTCAGGTTTAAACGTCATTACCCTTTGAAAAATTTTCATCTCTTCATCTCCAATTCAATTCGTTGCAGAGCCATGTTGACTCTATTTGCTAAATGCCAATAATAATTTTGTTTACTTCTGGTTAACTAAATTTGAACACGATCTTAGTAAACGACTCCTTTAAGGAGGTGCCTAATTACTGAACAGATTCTGTTGATGCAGAGATAGGCGATCAGCGAACCCATTCGTGTTGTACATCGAGATTTCTATAAGTGATATCTGTAGTCGCCTGGGATTCAGCGGCACCTTCTTTTGTCGCATCTAGATCGTCGTTCTCGCTCGCCGAGTCCGAAGAATCAAAATGAACTATAGAAACGATCTTCGCTTCATCGTCTCGATCTGAGCAAAGAAAGATTTGTCGAACTTTTGTGTCATCGCCGGCAGCCTGAAAGTAGCCCTCGATCTCTGCCCGAGCCTCTTCAATGTTTCCAGTTTGTTCCATTACTTGAATAAATTTCATAATATTCTCTTCTCAAATAGTCGATTTTCTGAAACTTAACACAGTGAAAATTAAATCTGTTTGGCCATGCAAATCTGCAAAGAAAGCTGTCCCACCTCAAAAGTAGTGTTCTAAATATCATGACTTTACTAACTGATTCTCACCAACTTGAATCCAAACGCCGGAGCGTGGCAATGGCTGAACCAAACTCACTGGTTCACCTCGAGGTGTTACTTACCAGAGAAGAAGCGTTGAATGGTCTTCTTGCCATGCAAATAGTTGTCAACCGAAGAAATAAAGGGGGTGCTATTATGTGAGTATGACGGCAGTTGATTTTTACTTGGAGTCCTGGCGTCGTTTTCGCGATCTGCAGGGCTGAACTACGCCATACGGTTTTTGGTGGCCGTTCCTCATTCACCCCGTGGTGTTCTTTATTCTCGGGGGAATCTTCGCACTTATTTTGGGTCTAGACACTGACCCGATTGGACCGGAGGTTTTGTTTGCAATTGCGTACATTTGGCTGCTGATCACATTGGGCGTTCGTCGTCTGCAGGATATTGGTCGAAAGGGAATTTGGCTGCTACTTGGGCTCGTACCCGTAGCCACGTTAGTGCTCCTTTACTGGGTTGTTCAGCCGAGCACTCATAAAACAAGGGAATAACTCTTTTCATGAAGGCCCGTCCTCTGATCTGCGGTTGAGAAATGAATGACTTAAATTAAGATCGACGGCCAACGGTCAACGGTTTGTTCGTGACACAAATCATTGTGATCTAGAGCTATGAAGCGACAGAAGTATAAGAACCGGCCCCATGGGGCCGGCTCATATCAGATCTGATGACGTCAGTTATTTTGTGTGCATAAACATGACGATACCGATTGCCCCGTTGACAGTCTCAGCTGGGGCATCAGGACCAAGCGCCCCTTCTCCGAATAGCTCTTGAAATTCAGGATCTTCAAAGAATATGTCAGTTGCCTTTCCGTACTCTTCGTAAGAGGGATAGCCGAAGGTATGATGAAAGGTCATCAAACCGCCTGCTCCTGGTCCTGCTAATTCTTGAACAACGGTGTGGTAGGAAGGACTGACATCAAGTCGCGCTAATATCCCATCGAATCTTTCCATAAGTGAAACGAAGTCGTCGATCCGGCCTGGCTTCACTTTCCAAGTGTCTGTCCATACATGTGCTGGCATTGACCCACCTTTATCGTTAGTAGTTACAGAACGACCTCCGTTCGTAACAAAACGAAACAATATCACGACATGAAGCTAGAAAACGGCGACCAATTTCAGAGAGTTAATTTTTTGTCGATTGTTAGGGGGGTTTTGTTCAATCTGTTCATGTCCCTTCTAGTCCTAAAATTCCCTGGCTACATGCAGGAGTTGTAAGTTTCTTTCATGGTCTTGAGCAACCAGGGCACCCTAAATATTCACTTAGAGAATTAACCTAGTGAAGTCTTGTCGCGAAGTGACGACATAACATGACTGATTTAAATCATGGTTTTTGAATCTTGTAAATTCCTAGATGCACAGGAAGGCAATGGAACGTACGATTAGATAATGGATGCAGAAAGAAACGCCAACGAGACAGTTAATATGCGTTCGACTGTTATCGAGAGCGTTGTCGGAAAGTTGTTTGTTAATGCTGGGTGTTCCGTCAACGAAAGTGCGCGGATAGCCAGGAGTCTGATTGACGCAAACCTTACTGGTCACGATAGTCACGGAATTATCAGGGTCACTAGGTATCTTGACTGGCTCGAACAAGGGGTGCAGATTGCTGATCAAGAAATAGAAATTTTGGTCGATAATAGTTCGTTGCTACTCGTTGATGGGTCTTATGGAATGGGTCAAACTGTAGGTCCTCAAGCTGTTGAGTTGGGAATAGAACGGGCTAAAAAATTTGGGTTATCGATAGTTGCGCTCCGTAAAGCAGGACATCTAGGTCGCATTGGGGAGTACGCAGAGATGGCTGCTGACTCTGATTTAATTTCGATTCATCTTGTAAATGTTGCCTCGTCTCAGCTAGTTGCTCCTTTTGGTTCTAGAGATCGACGGATGGGAACAAATCCAATGGCGTTCGGAGTTCCGGTCCCGGGAGGAAATCCGATAGTGCATGACTTTGCTACTTCGATTATTGCTGAGGGCAAAGCAATGGTTGCTCTTCAAGGTGGAGCGCCTTTGCCGCCAGACTCACTTGTGGGTCCATCCGGCGACTTAACTGATGACCCAGCTGTCCTATATGAAATCAAAGAAGGGAAGGCACCAAATGCGGCGAGAGGATCCGGAGCTCTTAGAGCAATGGGTGATCACAAAGGGTCTGGTCTTTCTGTGATGTGTGAGTTATTAGCTGGGGCTCTTACCGGAACTGGGACGGCGGGACCTGGAAAAATAAGATTTGCAAATGGCATGCTCTCTATCTACCTTGACCCAAATCAGATAGATCCGTCGAACGAATTTGCTGGTGGTGTCACTGACTACATTGGGTGGTTCCTCTCGGCTACTCCGAGCTCTGAAGGAAAAGCCGTTCGTTTGCCTGGTCAGCTAGAGATGGAACGCCGGGAGGCTCGAATTCGCGATGGTCTGGATGTACCTGTTGAGGTTTGGGAAGGAATAAAACGGGCGGCTTGGAGAGTTGGAATTGATGTGCCGAGTTAGTGGGTTTTTGCTCTACGAGAGAATTGGGCTCCCAGAACTTATAGTCCCAATGCAATTTCATCTAATCCGAGCATAACTCGGCCAGCTAACTCCATAACTGGTTCGCCCACCATCATGTGCTGAGCAGCTACGTGCACATCGCGAAAGTTTCGCTGCAGCGGCGAATCCTCAAATATCGAAGTGCCTCCAGCAATTGTATACATGCGCTCCGTGACATCTTTGGCTGTAGCGACTGCATGAAAGGTTGCTGTTCTCAATGCTCTGCGCGATTCCAACGAACTTTTGCCCGTTGCGACCTCCGCCCATGTGTCGCGAATGGTTGTGTAGAACAACGCTCTAGATGCACGCAAGTTAGTGTCAGCTAATGCAACGTCCTTATGTAGCGAACTTCGATGGGCCATTGTTCGGCTTGACCCTTGAGGTGTTTTTTCTTTAGCAACTTTTATGAGTTCGTCAATAGACGCTCGTGCCATGCCAAGGCACACAGCGCCTATAGGTATTGCCAGAAAGCCGAACCTTGGATACCGGTAAATATGCTCTGATGCGAATTCTGAAAGCGAAAGGTCTTCGACCATAGCGACTCGTTTTGATGGCAGGAACACATTCTCGGCCGTATAGGAGGTTGAACCGCTTCCTTTCAAGCCTGAAACATGCCAATTATCTAGAAATTTAATTTCACTTGGTTGAAAAAATGCTCTGGCTTCAACGAAATTTCCTTCCTTATCTCGAGTTCTTTCACCATTTTGATCTGTTATCAAGACCCCACCAGATATCCATGAGGCATTAAGTGATCCAGATCCCCAATCCCAACGGCCGTCCACATAAAACCCTGAATTTCCATCCTTCAAACCTGGTGTTGCGGTTCCGGAGTATGCAAAAACGCCACTCGTAATAACGTCTGGATTTGCCGTTATTTCGGCGCACATCAAAGGGTCGAGCGCTGGCAGCATATATTGGGAGGTGGCACCAATGAAAACGCACCAAGCTGCAGAGCCACTGGCTTCGGCCAGGATTTCGGTAACTTGGCAGAATGTCTCAGGGCTGGCTCCAAGGCCACCTAGTCCAATAGGAGTGCAGATTTTGTAAAACCCAGCTTTCGCCAGATCGAGGGCTAAGGGCTGGGGTAGTTGCCTACAATTTTCGATTTGGTTTATCTGCTGCTTAAGTAGCGGCTGAAATTCAACTGCCTTCTGGATTAGTTGACTGGCGACTGAATTCATATCAGTTTGAGTAACCTTGCAGTTGGCTACCATCGGCAGCAAGTCGTTCTAAGAGAGGCGAGAGGTTCCAATGCTCGCCGCCAAGGTTCTTACCGTACTGCTGAATTTTTTGAACGAGTTCTTCCAGTCCTATTGTGTCGGCCCAAAACATAGGGCCTCCTGTGTACATAGGCCATCCGTAGCCATTAATCCAGACCACGTCAACATCGCTTCCTCGGATTGCGATTTCTTCTTCAAGAATTTTTGCACCCTCATTGATCATCGGATAGAGGCAACGTTCAAGAATTTCTTGATTCGTGATCTCCCTTTGAGCTATGTGTTTGGATTCAGCAAAGTCACTAATTAATGAAACCACGTCTTGATCAGGAGTCGCCGCTCTAGTTGTGGAGTCGTACGTGTAAAAGCCAAGACCGTTCTTTTGGCCTCGCCTACCACTTTCGCAAAGGATCTCTCGAATAGTTGAGCTTGATGACGTGGCCGCTTGCCAGCCAATGTCGAGCCCGGCAAGGTCCATCATCGCAAATGGGCCCATTGGGAAACCAAAATCGAACAGTACCTGGTCTATCTGTGCCGGAGTCGCACCTTCTAAAAGCATTTTTTCAGCTTCAACACCACGCATGAATAACATTCGATTACCAATGAAACCATGACAGACGCCGCACAGAACTGGAGTTTTATTTATTCTCTTGCCGATCGACATGGCAGTCGCTATTACGGCGTCTGACGTAGCAGATCCACGAACGACCTCTAACATTTTCATAACATTGGCAGGCGAGAAAAAGTGCATTCCGACAACTGATTCGGGGCGGCTTGTCGCAGAAGCGATTTCGTTAATGTCGAGCGCTGAAGTGTTCGATGCCAGGATTGCACTTGGGTGACAGATTGCGTCAAGTTCGGTAAATATCTCCTTCTTCAATTCCATGTTTTCAAAAACTGCCTCAATAATGAGGTCGCAATCACTGAAACTATTTTTGTCTGTCGAGGAGCTAATTAATGCCATTCGATGTTCGACATCTTCAGCCGAGATTCCTCCTCGCGCAGCGGTTCGTTCGTAATTGGAACGAACAACGGCGAGACCGCGATCTAAACTTTCCTCGTCGCGTTCCACCAATGTGACTGGAATTCCAATGTTCGCAAAGTTCATGGCAATCCCGCCGCCCATGGTTCCTGCGCCTAAGATTCCGCATCGCTTAACGTCGATTAGGGAAGTGTCTTTAGGTAGCCCAGGAATTTTGAGCGCAGCACGCTCAGCAAAGAAATAGTATTGCTGTGCCGTAGATTGAAGCCCACGCATCAAGTCGCCGAAGAGTTCCTGCTCCCGAGCTAGACCATCCTCAAATGGTAAATTTACAGCAGCTTCGACACAGCGAATGTTGTACTCAGGGGCGAGAAAACCGCGAGTTTTTTTGGCAATTGATTTACGGAAATCATCAAAAAGACTTGGCTTCGCGTCGGAAATTTTGTCATTTCTGTCGCGGATGCGAAGCAGCGGTAAGGAATCAGCAACCGCTCTTTCGGCAAAGGTAATCGCTCCGGTTTCTAAATCATCGACAATTTCGTTGATGAGGCCACATTCAAGTGCTTCAGCTGCTGATATTGGCTCTCCGCTGGTCATCATTTCTAAAGCTTTAGCAGGTCCCGTTACGCGTGGTAGACGTTGAGTTCCTCCGGCGCCTGGGAGAAGTCCTAACTTTACTTCCGGCAAGCCAAACTGAGCTGTTTCGAGTGCTACTCGGTAGTGAGCGCAGAGTGCCACCTCTAAGCCACCTCCGAGAGCTGTACCATGAATAGCTGCGATTACTGGCTTCGAACAATTCTCCATAGCGTCTTGCCCGGCCTGCAAACTTGGCGGCCTGGGGGCTTGAGAAAATTCTGTGATGTCTGCCCCAGCAATAAACGTTCTGCCATCACAAATAAGCACAATGGCAGTGGCAGATGAATTCTCTGCTTCTTGAATTCCGTCGATTAACCCCTGACGCACATGGTAGCTAAGAGCGTTTACCGGAGGATTCGAGATTGTGATGACAGCAATGTCACCTTTGTGTTCGAGGCGAACAGATTCCGTTAGTTGAGCCATCTGATAAATCTAGATGGGATATTGGAATATGTCAGTTTCTACGCAGAGTTTGGTTCAGTAGACAATCAACTTTTATAGTTCAGGCTAGAGTTTGCTAGCGAAAGGGAGTATCCGTGAATCCAACTTCAGATCCGACAGCATCACCATTCGGCACAGTTTTTTGCAAGTATATGAGCACCGCTCGAAGTAGCGACAATGGGTACGTCTATGGCGGGGAAGTGGAGCCTTATGGCGACATAGCCTTCAGCCCAGCAGCGCATGTGTTGCATTACGGGAGCGCTCTTTTTGAAGGCATGAAAGCTCATCGACAGGCAGACGGAACCTTGGCAATTTTTCGCCTTGATGACCACGTAAGACGTATGCAGAGAAGCTCTATAAGCATGCGACTACCTGCACCTGATTTTGATTTATTGAGAACAATGATAATTGATACCGTTGAAGCGAATTCCAGAGAGGTTCCGAAGCCGCCGGGTTCGTTGTACATCCGGCCTGCTCTCGTTGGGACCGAGCCTAATATCGGTGCGGCAGCGACACCGAGTTCTTCAGCCTTGTTATTTATCGTGAACTGTCCAGTGGGTGACTATTTCAAAGGTGGAATTAGGCCCCTCACATTACTTTTAGAGGAAAACATTCCTCGGACAACTCCGCAATTCGGAATGGTAAAAGCTGGGGCCAATTATGCTATGGCATTAGGTCCGACCCTAGACGCCATGGCTGCTACACCTGGAATTGACCAGCTGTTATTTGCGACAGACGGTGGTATCAGCGAGACAGGAGCTGCAAACTTTTTCGTTCTCGACGATGACAGATTAGTCACCCGCTCTCTAGACAGTTCGTTTTTGCATGGTGTAACCAGGGCTTCGATAATCGAGTTGGCATCAGATTTAGGTTATGTGGTTGAGGAACGGTCGATTCAGGCGGCGGAGCTGCAAGAATGGGCACTTAAAGGGGAGGCTTTCTTAGCTGGCACTGCAGCAGTTATTTCACCGGTGGGAACAATTCTAGCGAAAGGCGAATCGATCCAGTTCGGTGATGGTTTACCGGGAGTTAACACTATGAAGCTCCGTGATGCATTGGTCCAGATTCAAAACGGAAAAGCTGATGATGGCCATCAGTGGCTGACAAAGGTTGCTGGGTAAAGTTAGTGGCAGCTTAAATCTGTTTCAAAATAAGATTATGAAATGCTTACGATATTGAATGTAGAAAGCTTGGAAACGAAAGAACAGCAGCGAAATGGTTAAATTTGGATGGCTCTCACCTGTCATTGGTAATCGATGGAGCGATTTTCAACCAATAGTGATTAAGCAGTGCGAGGTGATTCTTCCTGAAGTAGCCCCTCATTTTGACAGCGTTTGGATTGCTGACCATTTCTACGGATTTGATGCTCCGTCGGATCCATTTCTGGAGGCCTGGACTACCCTCACTTGGATTGCAGCTAAGTTTCCTGATGTTGAATTATGTCACCATGTCTTAGGTCATGGCTACCGACCGCCTGCATTAACGGCAAAAATGGCTTCTACATTGCAGGTCTTAAGTGGTAATCGCTTTACTTTAGGGATTGGTGCTGGTTGGCGTGAGGAAGAGTACCTTGCATACGGGTATGAGTTCCCGAAGCCATCAATCCGGTTCAAGCAGCTAGAAGAAGTGGTTGAAATTTGCAGGCTAATGTGGTCAAACTTAGACCCTAGCTACGAAGGTAATTACTTTAGAATTGAACACGCGTCGGCGCCACCTTTGCCGGATGTTGCACCCAGGGTTTGTATCGGTGCTGCAGGGGAAAAAATTGGGCTACCACTGGCTGCAAAGCTAGGCGACGGTTGGAATACTACTTGGCGAGGAAAGCTAGAAACCTATAGAAGAAAACGAGACATAGTTTTAGAAAACATTGAAAAATGGGACCGCCATAAATCTGATGTTGAATTCTGCTTAACAATTGAACGAGCGTTACCGGTGGGGGATACTGAGTCTCAGGAGTTCCTCGAGTTCCTAAACATGTTAGTTGCAGAGGGAGTTGACCATTTCGTTCTTGACTTTGGAAATCCCGATCACGCAGATGACGCCCTGCGTTTTATTGAAGAAGTGATGGGTCCTTTAAGAAAGAGCTATAACGAAATCATTAGTTAACCTACGGATATAGTTTCGGACAAGGAAGTAACATGTCAATCAGGCTTCGCCAAGTGGCGCTTGTGGGTAACGAGTACGAAAAAACTGAAAAGCTCTTAAAAGATATTTTAGGGCTGTCTGTGGCTTATCGAGACCCAGGTAACAGGCCGGGGATCGAGGCCGGTGTGAGCATTTTCGGGTTACGAAATTTCGTGATGCCCATTGGCAATCAGTTCCTTGAGCTCGTGGCGCCAAAGGACGACCAGAGTGATACCGCAGCAGGTCGCTATATTGAACGGCGTAGCGGTCCAGGTGGGTATATGTTGCTCTTTCAAGTACCTAAACGCGACTTTAATGACTACCGAGACCGTTTGAGCTCATTAGGCATTCGGGAAATTGCAGGAGAAAATATTACAGGGCTCGAAAGCGAAGCTGTACACCTGCATCCTAAAGATTTTCCTGGCTGCATCACTGAGTTCCGATGGTGTATCGATGAGGAAAATGATGACGGTGATTGGTGGCCAGTTGAGCGAAATTGGCGGGAACATCGAAACACGGACATAGTTTCAGGTATCAGCGGAGCCGAAATACAAACAGCAGACCCGCGTTCGCTCAGCGATTTGTGGAGCCAACTTCTTACTGTTCCGAAACGATGTGATGGGGATGAGTGGTCGTTGACCGTCACTGCTGGTGTGACGATCCGTTTCGTTAAACCGACCGATGGTCGCCCCGAAGGTCTCAGCGCTATAGACCTCTCGGTCAAAGATCCCGAAAATATACTCAAGGTCGCTGCTCTACATGGTTGTGAAACCGGACACGATCACTTTGTAATAAGTGGTTTAAAGTTAAGATTGAAAGTCGGCTAAGAGCTAAGAGATGAAATCATCAGTGTGCTCTCCTAAAAATGGTGCCCGTGCAGTTCTCCACCAGTTCTGATTGGTCCGAAATGGCGCCCCTGGTATTCTTGCTGCTTCTCCTGTTGGTAACTCAACAGTTTCCCAGTACCCGCTTGCAGCAAGGTGACGATCATCGGCTAGGGCACTGATCGTATTTACTGGTGTGATGGGGATCCCCCGTCGTTGTCCCTCCTCGAATAGTTCTAACCGACTTTTGCTGACAGTCAATTCTTCTGTCCAGATATCAAGTAAGTCTTTCGTTTCGGTCCTGACTGAGGGGTCGCGGAAGACATCTTCAAGGATCGTCTCGTTGTCTGTTTCTTCATGGATCCAATTTGCCATAGCTTCCCAATGCACTGGCATGAGAACCACAATGGAGACATAGCCATCTGAGCAGGGGTAAAGACCAAAGGGTCGCCCAAGGTCTCGTCGGTTTCCTGTGCGTGCTCGATGTACTCGATCGTCGAGCATCATAGGCACGCCTGTCTCCGGCGCTAGGGATAATCCAACTTCTTGCATGGATATGTCAACGGTTTGCCCGAATCCAGTTTGCTTTCTCATACGAAGGGCTATTTGAGCGCCAGCCATTGCGTTCAAGGCAGTGGCGTGAAGAATGAGCTGGGCCGGCCCGCCCGGCGCCACGGGTGGTCGGTCAAGGAATCCAGTTGTATACAGAACGCCTGATGCAGCCCACGCCACCAAGTTAGAGGACTTCCATGCCCTCTTTGAACCACTTAGACCAAATGGTGTAAGACAGACTCGAATTGTCTTTGGAGAAATACTAAATTCGCCAAGTTTACTCGTCTCAGGTAGTTCGTCGTCGAAGATGACATCGCACGATTCAATTAAGGTTTGCAGCGAATCTCGGTTGCTTATTGGATCTGCAACGACGCTCTTGCTTCCCATCGCCAGATAGGCCCACCAAAGGCTTCCTTCGTTATTTGGTGCGTTTTCGAGAAATGGTCCGAGTTGCCTGACGGGTGAACCACCGGCGGGCTCCAATTTTATGACTTCCGCTCCAAGCGAGGCAAATAAGCGCGTGCCGTATGCTCCAGCTATTCCGGTAACATCTAAAATTCTCAAGCCAGAATAAGGTTGCGTCATTGAAGATCTCGCGCATCTTCGAACCTTGGTATCAAGATGTGGATCCAGTCATCCCAAGGTCGTTTGTACGTTGACTCAGGTTCAGCCATTTCAAATATAATGCCTGCGGCTAGGAGCTCTTCGAACTCCTCTTGTTCCATGCTGATAAATTTATCGAGTACTTCACGTGTGTCTTCACCAAGAGCGGGAGCCGCATTTCGGAACCTACTTGGAGCATCGCTCAGTCTTATAGCACTTCCGCTGAATAGATCCCGACCGAGCCGAGTTGAGGGTGCCATTTTGTAAAAGCCGCGATCGGCTACATGGCCGTCATTCAATATGTCCTCGTTTGTAGCAACAATGTGAGCCGCCACGCCAGCAACTTGTAACCGTACTGTGAGATCATCGGAGCTAAAATTTGATGTCCAGTCAGATATAGCCTGGTCGAGTACCTGAGCATTCTCAAGGCGATCCTGTTCCGTTAGGAAGAGGTCGCTGTCGAGCCATGGCGATGCAAGGTCTCGTAGTATTTTCCATGAGTCTGCGTCATCTGCAGTTACGGCGATCCATCTTTCTGGTTCACAGCTCGGGTAGACACCTTGTGGAGCGCCCCATATAGAGGCATTACCGATTCGGCCCTGTTCATGTGCGTTAACCTCAAGATCAAGCAGAAACGGCCCCAAAAGACTGATAGTGGCTTCGAACTGGCTCAGGTCAACATGCACGCCCCTACCAGTTTTATCTCTATGTTCAAGGCCAGCTAAAATGGCGACTAGTGCGTGTAACGATGACATGTAATCGGGCGGAGCGGTAGTTGCGACCCCAGCAGGTGGGTCTTCAGCAAAGCCAGTTAGACTATCGAGTCCCACTAAGGGCGATTGGTTCGGCCC
>CAJQGN010000064.1 GCA_905477545.1 uncultured Acidimicrobiales bacterium
GACCAGCTTGCGATCGCCCCCTCAGTCTCCCCATCGATAGTAATGACGGTCTTTAACTCCGGTAAAGCTGGAGAATCAAAAGCAAATGGTTGTTGTTCTGATAGCTCTGGACAGTCTGCTCGAATTTCAGCCAGAAAATCCTGACCTCGGATCTTCGATAACATAATCAAAGCTACGGCACCTGATTGATTCAAACACCAGTTCAATTCTCTACTTGTCGAAAATGTACTGACGGCAGTCATCACTGCCCCTATCTTTGCTATCGCAAAAGCAGCGATTAGCCATTCAGGCCGGTTACCCGCCAATACCGCAACTCTATCACCATGTTTTATGCCTACAGATAGTAGCGACCTAGCAAACTTATCTACCTCTTTTCTCCACTCAGAGAAGCTGATGTTTACATCTCCAAAGACAAGCGCTGTCTGAGAGCCTCTGGTGACAGACATCTCGTCAAGAAGATCGCCTAGCGTTTTACTTTTAGGACGAATCATAATTACTAACGTGCCAATTAATAATTTGGTTTACGTTTTTCAAGGAATGCCGCTACTCCTTCCTTAAAATCATCACTTGCGCGAACTTCCTCTCCCAAGCGTTGCTCAAGTAATTCTCTACTTTGCACATGAGCAGAGATAGTATCGCTCACTTGCTTTTTAACGGCCTGAACAGCCTTAGGTCCGTTACGTGCGATGGTTCTCGCTTTCTTTAGCGCCCAAACTATAAGCTCGTCATGGCTTTCAAAAATTTCATTGATGATATCTAACTCCACGCTTCTCTTAGCGTCAATGAGCTCTCCTGTAAGGAGGAGATCCATTGCATGTATATAGCCGATTTGCTCTACAAACTTTAATGTTGCGCCTCCAAAAGGATAAACAGACCATTTAACTTCGGGCAAACCAAAGCGTGCGCTCGCCACACAACCTCGTATATCTGTGGAGAGCAAAAGCTCAAGACCACCTCCAATACAATCTCCGTTAACTGCAGAAATAATTGGTTTCGAATATGAATCACATTTCAGCAAAGAATGATTAACAATTGTTGCCATCTCTTCCGAGGCGGTCAGGTCCCCGCTGAGATCTGCTCCCACACAAAAACCTCGCTCTCCCGCACCAGTCAAAATAATGCAACGCGTGGTATCTGCTTCTAATTCATCCCATACAGCACCTAGCTCACGCATCATATCTCGTGTCATGGCATTTAAACGAGGCTGATTATCTATGGTTACCATCGCAACATATTTATCAGGTCGTTCTAAGGTTATCTTCACGTAGTCTCCTAAAAAAAATCTAGCGAAAAGCAGGCATTACATGTTCAGCGAAATCTTTCAGCACTTTCCTCTCGCAGTCCATCGGTGGCCACAACGCAATTTCTTTCATTCCTGCGGATTCAAGTTTTCGAACATGTTCGATAATTTGGTCTGGCTCCCCAACCAGTGTCCCAGCCTCTATTGCCCCAGGAGTGATATATCCGCGTTCATCCGGCTGTAAATAAACCAAGTGACCTTCATGTATTTGACGAAAACGCGCTCTTTCAGGAAGGCTCATATTAGCGACTCTCTTGAGGTAGTCTCCCCAAATTGGTTGGAAATATTCAGGGATGATCGCATCGTTTTCGCCGCTGTCTTTCCACAACTCATAGTAAAAATGCAACTCACAGGCCACCCAACTTCCTGTTTCATCAATGACACGGTCATCTGTGAGCTCATCACCGGGCTGTAAGACACAGCTGCTCGTAATAAAAGCAGTATGGAAATTCTCTGGCAGCTGTCGTCCAACTTTAGCCGCCCCAGCATAAATAGCATCCAGCTTAGGTGTAAATATCTCAGGCTCCCCTCCTACGGTCATGAACCCATCCCCAAAGCGGCCTGCAGCTGCTAATGCCATGGGGCCATTCGCTGCCACATAAATTGGGATAGGATCTTCAAGATTCAAAAAACCTCTATCCTGATGCATGAACTGTATCTCTCGAGTTTCGCCATCATAGGTATAGTCAACAGCGTCCCCCTTCAATAAGTGTGTAACAGTTTCTAAATAGGAGCTAAATGCCTTTGCTCGCATCGGATTTTGTCCCATTGTGCGCATCGCGGTATGTCCTGTGCCTAATCCTAAGAATATGCGACCCGGAGCAATCGCATTGATAGTGGCGATCGAATGTGCTGTCACTGGAGCGATACGAGTTCCAGTTATAGCAACGCCGGTCCCCAACTTTATGCGGCTCGTGTTGTGGGCGGCTAAAGCCAAAGTTGCGTAACAGTCCGACCATATCATTTGTGAATCGCCTACCCACGCTCGATCAAAACCAAGTTCTTCTGCGTACTGAATAAACTTCCAGTTATTTATATGCGTGCTTACCCCAATGCCGAATTCCATTTTTTTTCCTTATAAAAAATTAAAACATTCCTAGTTGAACTATTGTCATTACAACGCTTCTCTACGGGCGAGACTGCTCATAGAACTCGTTGGCAAGATCTGAAGAAGTCATGACCCGACCAAAATAAGGCAACAGCTTCTGCATGGTCTGTTCGCTATAATCACCCAGCATTCTATCGGTACAATCCGATAGAATGACTACGCCGTAGTCTCTTTCGTTGGCGCTACGTGCTGTCATCTCAATACCAAAGTTCGTCGCTAATCCTGCCAAAATTAGAATCGTTCGGCCAGAATTTCTAAGTAGCACCTCAAATTCACTACAAGTGAACGGATCTACTTTCGCATTATCGACTTCATATTCAAAAGATCCGACCTCAGGTTTAAGTTCGTCTAACGTTTGCGCACCCCAGGAACCTCGAACGGCCATATTATTCTCTGGCACCTGCAAAACCCTTCCTGATCCTCTTACGTAACCATTTCGTCGAATACTCAACTCTGGGTGACCGGGCCGAAAGGTTTCGTTATGGAAAATAATGGGAACTTTATTTGAACGACATTGATGTACTAAAGAAACGATACGTTCCTTTGTGTCAGGAAACGGCAGAGTGTCTTTAGTAAAATGATAACCACTGCCTTGAGGGTGCCAGAAATCATTCTGCAAATGAGTCAGAACCAGAAGTGCTTCATTCATAGGAACAGGTGGAAACTCGACCATAGTATTATCCCCTTAATACAACCGACTAGACACAACCACTATACTCACAGGCAACTGCTCTCTTCAACCGCTAGATCCATTGCGTAGCAATAAAAAAAGCGGTATTGGCATAATCTCGAGAAGTAATGAGCAAGTAGCCTCCAGTAGACATTTCTGCAGAATATCCTACCGGTACGACAATAGTTGTGTCCTTCGCAACTAACAGTGCTGGACCACTAACCATTTCTTTTTCTAGCATTCGATTGGGTATGGAGTGACCTCCGAATGAAACCGCCATTTCAACTGCAGCGGAAGAATTTCCCCACCTAAAGTTTGGCGAAACGCAGTTCTTTAGAGTAAAGAACTAGTTCAATGTTTCTGAAATATCTTAGTGCTGCTCGGGTATTTCAACGGCAAAGTTAGGTAAGCATTTTAAGATTATATTGCACATTTATTGTCTAGCTATTCAAAATAACATCGGCATCTACGAAACCATCTGCGCCTTTAACAAAGCCTTTCCATACCTTCATATATTCAACAAACGTATCACTCAATCCTTCGTTTCGGAGATAATCTGCAGAGACAGGTAATGTTGCCGGCACGAAGTTGGGGTTTTTCTTCAATTGATTGGGATAATCGTGGTGAAGTATCCCGGCTTTACCCAGCATGACCCAATCAATCCCCATACCCATAACTTTCTCAACATCGCCTGGTGTCATTATTTTACCCGCCACTCCTAGCCTAACATCGCCCCGCTCTAATTGAGAAAAGTACGACAATAAACTTTGTCCTTTATATTCTTCGGCTTCTGCTTCCTTGAACACATCCCATAGAGACATATCTAAAAATTCTATTAATCCGTCTTTCATTAGCTTCTGAGCGATCTCAATGACTTCACCTAAGTCCATACCAAACCGTTCAGGAGAAAGTCTCATCCCTATCATGAAATCATCTCCACAAACAGATCGGATTCCTTGGATAATTTCAAACATCGGGGCGGAGCGGTTAGCCAAAGATCCACCAAAACGATCGGTTCTCTTATTGACTTCCGGAGATAGAAATTGGGCTAGTAGATATCCATGTGCGCCATGAAGCTCAACACCATCAAACCCAGCTTTTTCAGCTCGAGCAGCAGCGGTAACGAAAGCACCGATCATAGTCTCAACTTCCTGAGTAGTCATTGCTCGAGCCCCCCACTTTTCGCTATCGGACGAAGACACAGGCTGCATACCAATGACATCAGAAGGGCATCGCATACCTCCATGGTACAACTGCGCTATCGCTATACTTTCATGCTCCTTAATCTTTGATGCCAGCCGAGTCAGTCCAGGTAGCTGATCATCCGAAAAGATACCTAGTTTGCCTGGAAACCCCTTCCCTTCTATCTGCACATGAGCTGCGCAGGTCATTGTCAGACCAAATCCACCTTCGGCACGCTTGGTCAACCAATGAAATTCATCATCAGACAAGCTGCCATCCTCATGACTTTGTGAGTTGGTCAAAGGTGCCAACATAAAGCGATTTTTCATCGCTGGACCA
>CAJQGN010000065.1 GCA_905477545.1 uncultured Acidimicrobiales bacterium
GGCCCCGGTTCAGCTACCGACCAGCTATGAAGCTCTGAGTAGTCGAACTCATCCAGGGGCATGTTGGCGTTGTCCGCGAATTCCCACATGTTGGTTGAGCGAATTCTTGCTAGATCGGGTTTCCACAATTTTTTACTCATGTTGGCTTTCGCTTCCCCATTTGTTGTCTGATGAAAATATAACCCTTTGAATTTACGGGATCCAAAAGACTTGCGGGTGTTAAGGTCTCAACTATGAAGGCAATCTGCGACGACTTGAACGATGAGACGGCTGCGTTGGGGGAGATAACCCGGACGCTAACCGAAGACCAGTGGAAGCTCCCCACTCCGGCAGAAGGCTGGGATACCCGAGAAACTATAATTCACCTCGGAATGGCTGACGTAGCTGCGAGCATGGCCGTGCTGGAGCCAACAAATTTTTTGATGCTGCGAGAAAAAATGGCACGTGGCGACTCAGATCTCCATGAAATTTCCGATGTCGATGTTCATGGACTCTCAGGAGAAAAGCTTTGGGATTGGTTTGCTTATGAACGCAACCGCATGACAGACGCTTTTCGAAACTTGGAACCTAAAGCTCGAATCCCATGGTTCGGACCTGATATGGGAGCCTTGTCATTCGCTACCGCTCGCCTAATGGAAACATGGTCACACGGTCACGATGTCGCAGACACATTTGGTTACAAATTTCCGAGAAGTGACAGACTTAGACACGTTGCCCATATTGGTGTCACTACAAGGGGCTGGAGCTATGTTAACCGCGGATTAGAAATGCCAGATGTTGCTGTGCGAGTGGAACTTAACGCTCCCAGTGGTGAAACGTGGACCTGGGGACCGGAAAACTCAAATGAAATTGTGAGAGCGGATGCCTACGAGTTCTGCCTGGTGGTCACGCAACGCCGACGCGCTTCAGAAGCCACTATGGATGTCGAGGGAGAAGCAGCAAAGGAATGGATGGAGCTAGCGCAAGCATTTGCCGGCCCTCCTACTGATGCGAATGAAGGTAGAGTCGCTAAGGTCTGACGGATGCTAATTATAGGACTTACCGGTGGAATCGGTGTTGGAAAAACGACCGTATGCTCACTCCTTGCAAATCGAGGTGCCCAGATCATCGATGTTGATGAACTCGGTCGTCAAATTATTAGGCCCGGGGGAATCGCTGTCGATACTCTTATAGCCCATTTCGGAAAAAGCGTTGGCGACAATCAGGGTGGAATCGACCGCCCTGCTTTGGCTTCAATAGTTTTCGAAGACGAAGAACAGTTAGCAGCTCTCAACGCCATAAGCCACCCATTTATCAATGAGCTTCTAGATGAGAGAGTAGAAGAATCTTCGGAAGATTCAATAATTATTTTTGATATGGCAGTGCTTGTTGAAAGCTCACTCGGATACGGAAACAGAAACCCCTACGAAATTGTGGTTACGGTCGAAGCACCGATGAAAGTTCGTATTGAGCGGTTAGAACAAAGAGGCCTATCGGCTCAAGACGCTAATTCCCGTATTGAATCACAAGCATCAGACGAGGACCGTCGAGCTGTGTCGCAGTTCATTATCACCAATGGCGGAGATATGAACGAGCTCGAAGTTGCGGTAGATGAGCTATGGGTCGCACTTCAAAAATTGTACCTGGAGAAGAACAGTTGAAAGTCAGCATTCATGGCTAGCGACTATCCACCGACTCGCCACATACTCCGACATCTCCGTCTATCCCATGCCACTGACAAAAACGGAAACATATCCGGCACGATGCCGATATTACCGGACATGCTCGACGCCGGCGGCTGGCTCCGACTTGGAGTCATGGCGACTCTTGTTGACTCAGTCGCAGGTCATCATGGAGTTATGCAAGTTCAGCCTGACTGGGTCGCAACGTTGCAACTTGGAACGGTTCTGACTGCTCAACCTTCTGGGGACGAAGTGAGCGCTTACTGTGAACCGATGCGTATAGGCAGAAATAATGTGGTGACTGAAACGCGTATAGAAGACCAGAAAGGATTGATAGGACATTCTCTTTGTACATTTGCGCGTCTACCGGCACGTCCAGGGTTCGAACTGCCAAAAATTACTACACGAAATCGTGCCATAGATTACGCGGAAGAAAACGAAGAATCACCTCGACCGAATTTTGATGATTATCTCCGAATGAACATCAACCCAGATAAGCCCATTATTGAGTTGCCTCACCACTCAAGAATTTACAATTCATTCGGCTCCATCCAAGGAGGAGCCGTAGTTGTCCTCGTGGAGAGAATGGCGCGACACATCGCCGAACTAGAAGGCGGACGTGACGCCCGTTGTATCACCGCAGATGTTCACTACCTAGCACAAGCTAAGGATGGGCCATTCAGAGTCGAAGGAGAAGCGCTTCGTAAAGACTCGATGGGAATCACGAGCCAAGTAACCATCACAGACCTCGGGAGCGGACGGCTGCTAGATGTAGCAACTGCTACAGCGGTTTATCTTTAAGAGGAGTATGAATGCCTATAAAGGCTATTTTTCATGTAAACGTGAATTGTTCGAATCTAGACATCTCGAGGCCTTTCTACGAAAATCTTGGATTTCAAACCGTTCTAGATTTACCAACAGGTGGTGACTCAGATCTCGCCGCCGGACTAGCTATGCCAGATTGTTCCGGCAGAGCTGCAATAATGATGTTGGACCCATCGGAAAGTCGGCAGGCACGTCTGGACTTAATCGAATGGTCATCCCCATTAGATGATACGAGACCCTATGAGCATTTAGCCAGGCTTGGAATAAACCGGATCGCATTGTGGACCATCGGTCTCGACGAGGAGTACCAACGTTTAAAAACCTGCGGAGTGGAGTTTCTGTCTGAACCTCTATTCATGGGTGGTCATACAAAGTTTGTGTGCCTTAAGGACCCTGACGGAGTGATTATCGAGCTAATCGAATTTCATAAAAACCCGACTGAACTCAACTGATAGGACGAAGACAATGGATTTGGGACTAAAAGGTAAGGTTGTTCTTATCTCTGGAGGTTACCGAGGGACTGGAGCAGGCACAGCGCAGGTACTCGCTGCGGAAGGCGCAAAAGTCGCAGTCCACGGCTTTCATGTAGCCCAAGCAGACGAGGTCGTGGCAAAGATTACCGCTGCCAATCTTGACGCGGCTTCTGTTGACGGTGATTTAGGTACCAATGCTGGAGTGAAAAGAATCGTTGACCAAACAACAGAAGCCTTCGGACCAATAGATATTTTGGTGAATAATTACGGTGCGCCTAGTCAAACTAATTGGGACACTTCGCCTGATACCTGGTTAGAAGGTTGGAATAAAAACGTGCTGAGCGGGGTAAGGCTGACACAGGCCGTTATTCCCAGTATGCGCGAGAAAAAATGGGGTCGGATTATCTTCGTTGGAACCATCGGGACTGAAAAGCCAAGTAACAAAAATCCTGACTACTACAGCGCTAAGGGAGCTCTACCAACCTTGGTGAGAAGCCTCGCTAGAGAACTCCAAGGAAGTGGAGTTACCGCGAATTTAGTTAGCCCGGGCATGATAGCAACAGACGAAGTGAGAGAAATGGTGCTTCGTCGAGCTACTCGCGAAGGAATTGACACATGGCAAGAAGCTGAACAATGGGCAGTTACGAATATGATGCCAAACCTGACGAGGCGCATACCCACTCCGGAGGATATCGGCAGATTTATCGCATTCGTGGCGAGCGAAGCAGCATGGCACTTAACAGCAGCTGATTTAAAAGTTGACGGTGGCGCAGTAGACGCCTAGAAAGAGCCAAAACTTAAAGTCCCACGTCGCGGATACCATCTCAAGTGTATGAACAATCAGATTACGCGAATGCTTGCCTTCGATCTTGACGGCACTCTTCTCAAATCAAATGGTTCACTATCCCCGAGAGTCAAGAAGGCCGTCCATGAAGCTCACAATCAAGGCTTCGTGATTGTACTTGCAACTGGACGCCCGTGGGCCATGACGAAACCAGTGGCAGATTTACTCGGTTGTGTCGACTACGGCGTTTGTCTCAACGGGGCAGTCGTTATAGATGCAAATAACGAACGAATAATAGATAGAAGGTCAATGAGCAAACAGCAAGCATTAGATGCTGCTGCTATGGCCAGAAATCTGCTGGGTAACGTGTCGTTAGCGGCTGATATGGCTGATGGTTCGCACATTTGGGAGCACTCTTTTGTCTCCGATTTTCCGCCCGGTTTAGTTATCGAAGCTAAAAAAGTTGATGATGCTCTGAGCGTCATAGACGGGCCTGTGTTGACGTGGCTAGTAGATGCCCCAAACCACCCGGGCCTGTCAGCCGTGGGTATTCTCACAGGACGACTGCCTGAAGGCATTGAAGTACGCCCATCAGGGCTAGGAACACCAGAGATTGTTCTAACAGGTGTCTCGAAAGCCTCTGGGCTAGCGCTTATTTCAAACGCTCATTCGATAGCTAGTAGCGAGGTGATGGCTTTCGGAGATGGTCTCAACGATTTAGAAATGCTGAAATGGGCTGGACGGTCTATAGCCATGGCTAATGGTCACCAGCAGGCTCTCGAGTCAGCAGCAGAGATAGCGCCCGCAAACGATGCTGACGGAGTAGCCGAAATACTTGAACGGCTCCTAGCAAAAAAAAACTAGGGAACTAAATTACTTAGGAAGCCCGCAGAAACATTGCAGTTCTTGGGGCAAAGTAAATTCGCCACGCTTGCAGCACACCACCATTAGGTCCTGTCTCTAGATGTAGATCTTGACCCTCTTCTAACGAGACAGAAATTGTTGGACTAGCTATCCACATTAACCGGACCTGAACAGAATGTTCACCCGGAGCAACCTCGAAGGAGACCTGTTTATCGTTTTTCACGACTCCAACAGATTGTCCGTCAACGCGCACCGAGTAGCCCCTAATTGTGTCTCGGTAGTGATGTATCCGCTTAATAGTTAGTAGCGAACGTTCAGACATTTAACCTCCAGGACTTGATAGGTACGAAGATACCTCCAATATTACGATTACTCGAATTTGGTGCTTCTCTCAAAGGTCTTCGACTTGAGAGTTTCGGCTAAGGGCCATCACCCGATAGCTTGTCCTTTAACCCCTAAATGGAGAGTGTTGTGACTGAACAATTACGCGCAGAGCTTCTCACCTGGATTGACGAAAATTGGGATCCTGAAATCTCAGTCAAAGAGTGGTGGCGACGCCTCTCAAACGCAGGGCTTTCCAACCCGACGCTTGGGGAGCCGTTTGGCCGCAGTTGGGATAGGAGCAACACACGGCTTTTAGCATCAGTCATAAGAGAGAGAGGGGCAGTAGGCTCACCTGCTGGCTTGGGAATGATGCTGGCAGCCCCAACGATCTTGTCCTTTGGGACCGAAGAACAAATTAAGCGCTATGTGCCCAGAATTCTTGATGGCACAGACTCATGGTGCCAACTCTTTTCCGAGCCTGGAGCCGGTAGTGACCTAGCGGGATTGCAAACAAAAGCCGTACGCGATGGTGATGAGTGGGTTATAACAGGTCAAAAAGTCTGGACGTCTGAAGGGCAACACGCTGACTGGGGAATGTTAATAGCCAGAACTGACTTGGATGCCCCCAAGCACAGAGGCATCAGCTGGTTTGCCTTCCCAATGGCTCAAAGCGGGGTAGAAATTAGACCCTTGAAAGAGATGACAGGACGAGCTCTTTTCAATGAAGTATTTATTGATGAAGCGCGAGTCCCTCACGCCAACCTAATAGGCGATCTCAACGATGGTTGGCGAGTTGGCAACGCAACACTGATGATAGAAAGAGCTGGAATTGGTGGCGGGCATGGAATTGCTTACGCAGCCGCTCACCCAGGAAGTATCGCTAAGCATCTAGACCGACCAGTCGGGTCCTTTGTCGGGAAAAGGCTTGCGCTTGCAGCTGGCGGGGTCGGTCCGGGGACATTACAGCAACTGACTGACCTAGCAAGAGACCGAAAAAAAATAGATGAGCCTGTTATACGTCAGGAACTAGCGGGACTCCACTCGGATCTTGAGATTATGCGGTTTAATGCAATGCGAGGCCGAGAAAAAAATCAGCAAACTGGAGCCGAAGGTAATTTAGCAAAACTCAATATGACGTCAGCCTTACGAAGGACCCGAGAATTAGCTGGCACTATTTTGGGAGCCGACATGACGCTGTGGGGAAAAGACGCAGCTTCGGGCGGAGTGCTTCAGGAAATGACTGTGTTTTCTCCCGCTCCGTCGATATACGGCGGAACTGATGAAGTACAACGAAATATCGTTGGGGAAAGGGTGCTTGGGCTCCCTAAAGAACCAGGACCTGACAAAACTACTCCTTTCAATGAACTGTTGCAGAATAGAACCAATTGGTGAAATCTAAACAAAACGCATGATGAAGTGAGAAGATATAGGCGTGAACAAGCCCTCGAAAGTTTCGTTATCATTTGATGTTGACACCATCTCTCTTTGGATGGGATCGCCAGACGCAACGGCTTTCAGTCGCGGTGAGTTCGGAGTAATTGGCACTCAACGAGTCCTTAAGCTGCTGAAACGACATAACATTTTGGGAACGTTCTTTGTTCCGGGCTTAACAGCCATGACCTATCCTCGACTTGTTGAAGAAATAGTTGAAGGTGGGCACGAAATAGGTCATCACGGTAATCATCATGAAAGTCCGGCTCGCTTGAGCCGTGAGCAGGAGCAGCAAATATTAGAAGATGGAACAAAAATCTTAGAAGAGATTACAGGGAAACGGCCAACAGGATGGCGATCACCTGGTTGGTATGTAAGTGAAAATTCCCTCCAATTGCTCGTCGAGGCAGGATTTTCATACGATTCATCTCTTATGAGTCATGACGTTCAGATTTCTCGTTGCAGAACTGGCGATCAGTGGACAAAGGGTGAAGGCGTTACCTTCGGTAATGAAGTAGATCTTGTAGAAGTCCCCATTGCTTGGCACCTAGATGACTTTCCGTGGTTTGAGTATATTCCACCCAAAGGTGGCAATCTGACTAGCCCCTCAGCAGTTCTCGAAACATGGCTCGGCGATCTAAACTATGCCCGTAAATATGAGCCCGGGGGAACTCTTACCTACACCATGCATCCGCAAGTAATTGGGAGAGGACACCGCATGTTGATGCTTGAGCAATTAATTGAAGAAATCGAAACAATGCAAGATGTCCAGTTCACAACTATCGAAGCAGCTGCCTCACAATGGAGAAAAGAAAATCCTTTCTAAAGAAGTGCGGGAGTTACGCATCTATCTTTTCGCAATTATGAACAAGCCTCTAGCTGTGATGACCGGATCTGTGGCTTCGAAATTATCAATTGGCCCCAAACTAACTGTCAGCTCGACGCTCAACTTGCGTCCAACTCTCGAGGACTCTCGCGCGTGAAACCAAACGGTTTCGCCAACCGGCACGCCACCTAAATAATCAACTTCTAGTTTTGCGGTATACGCAGCCTCGCCGAGAACAATCATTAGGTAACCCATTACATCGTCTACGACTGCGGAAATAGCGCCTCCATGCACACGGCCAGGTGCACTCTCGAAAGCGGACCCGAAGTTTGCAGATGCCAGAACCGATTTATCTCGCCGTGTTAACCGAATCTCCATGCCCATAGGGTTAGCGGGCCCACTAAAAGTCCGATCTGAAAACGCTACTACCTCTTGTCCATCAAGGGGAATCGGATCGGTATATCGTTTCTCGAAATAGTCGGTAGGTCTTTTGACCGGTTCAGAAGACCGCAGCGATTGCGTAGCTTCTTCAGCCCAGCGAGTTATTGAAGCTAACGTTTCCTCATCTGTTCTATGACCTACAAAAGCATTACCAAGCTCTCGAAGCGCTGTCGCAGCTCTCTTACGAGACTCGAATTGTGGATCGACATATACAAAATGTGCTTGTTGGGGGTCATGCTCAGTCAATGGAGTCACCCTCTAAACGTCCCGACTCGCCATAGGGATAGTTGATGAGGCCACCGCCGAGGTTGCCAGGATCAAATG
>CAJQGN010000066.1 GCA_905477545.1 uncultured Acidimicrobiales bacterium
CAGCAGTTGCAATCATTCATGCTGGTGATGGGAGAGAGGTATCTCGGTTAGAGCTTTTAAACGGGGTTAAATCAGCAGCTGCCGAGCTTTCAGCTAAAGGTGTGCTCCCTGAACAGCGAGTTATGATCTGTTGTGTAGACAGTTGCCAGTTTCTTTATTGGTTCTGGGGTGCCATGTGGATAGGCGCTATTCCGGTTCCGGTTTCGACGATGTTGACTGAGGCGGACTATCGGTTTTTGCTGGATGATTCGCGTTCTGTTGGTTTAATCTATTCTGCCGAATTTTCCGAATCGGCTGGTTTGGCAGCAGACGAGCAATTCTTTTTGAAATGGAAGTGTCTTGACACCGATAGAGACGAGGGGCGTTCAGCAACTTCGGTCGCAAGCCCGTACCCTACCGGCGAAACAGATGATGCTTTTTGGCTCTACACCTCTGGTACTACGGGATTTCCCAAAGGAGCGATACATCGCCATATTGACCTAGGTTTTTGTACTGATAATTATGCGGTCTCTGTACTTGGGATGAACTCCAGTGATTCTGTTTACTCGGTCGCTAAACTTTTTTTTGCTTATGGGCTAGGAAATGCTGGATATTTTCCTTCTGGAACTGGCGCAACGGCCATATTGAACTCTGGAAGGCCTATTCCAGAAGATATTTCTCGCCATCTGTTGCGATACCAGCCCACTATCTATTTTGGGGTACCAACGTCTTATGCGCAATTACTAGCTTCGGAGATACCTGATAATACTTTTGAATCTGTTCGTGTAGCTATTTCAGCAGGCGAATCTCTGCCTGCTGATATATACCGGCGATTTAAGGAACGTTTCGGTGTGGAAATTCTAGATGGGTTAGGTACCACAGAACTAGCTCACATCGCTATTTCCAACTTGCCAGGTGCTTCTGTCGCCGGCTCGAGCGGCTACCCAGTTGACGGATACGAAATTTCGTTACGAGATCAGGATGGTGTTGAAGTGCCTGATGGTGAGCCGGGCGCTCTATATGTGGCTGGAGAATCCGTAATGGTCGGTTATTGGAACCGGACAGCAAAGACACGCGAAACGTTGCAGGGAAAATTTTTAGCAACTGGGGATAGCTACGTTCGAAATGTAGATGGCTCCTACACCTCGCTAGGTCGCAGCGATGACATGCTTAAAGTGGGCGGTATCTGGGTATCTCCCAATGAAGTTGAGGCCTGTGTGCTTGAATTAGAAGACATTCTGCAAGTAGCAGTTGTTGGAGCGTTAGATGCCGATGGGCTAACAAAACCTAAGGCATTTATAGTGCTAGCTGATTCTCAGGTAGGCGATGAGATCGAGGCCCTAGTGCAAAATCATGTGAAGTCCCGCCTCGCCTCGTACAAATATCCGAGATGGGTAAAAGTAGTTGAAGAGTTACCCCAGACAGCGACAGGTAAAGTGAAACGCTACATTCTTAGAAATGATGACGATCAGAACTAAGCCGTAATGGTATCTGCATAGTTAGGCGGCCATGGAGGTTAGTTCCAAGCTCTTTTGATCGCCAATGGTAATTCTTCAATCCATTGAATTAAGTCATGGCCACAGACACGCTCGGTCCAATGATGGTCAGATTTGTTGAAATGCAACCAGGCTGCCCAAGCTTCAGTGGCTTGATGGAAACCAGGTTCAAGAGTGCCTGCGCAAAGGTGGACGAACGGCGCATCTTTCTCGACCCATTGAATCTGTTGCCCAGGAGGCATGCCACTTGAAAACGCGATGCAATGTCCGAATCGTTCTTGATGCAACGCAGAAGTCGCTAAGTCATGCCCTGCGCCGTCAGAGCAACCAAATATTGCCTTGTCTTTCCTAAGATCTGAAGCTCCGAAGGTTTTTTCTGCCCAGAGTGAGAGCTCATCTACAAAAAACTTTTGATGACGATCAAACCTTTGGTCATCAAAGCCAGGAAGATATTCGAGGGCACGTTGGTTTCCTGACCTATCCATGGGGGCAGAGTGAGGAGCTACAACAACCAAAGGGCCGATGACACCTTTATGAATTGCAGCGTCAAGCCGTCTTATGTAGGGTGCAATCATATTTCCATCAGTTGAGTAGATCACAGGAAGCGTGACAGATAAGTCATGACCCGGAGGGAGGTATACCTTTATCTTCCGGTGCTCGCGAAGTGCCAGGCTATTCAGTTCCGTTGTTAACAAAGTTCCCAGTAGATTCTCGTCCTCATGTGATGGGGCCTCTATCGGCGCATCTACACCACGAAACCTTTCATCGACCGAACCTCGAACTCCTCCCACCGGAAACCCGTTATCGTCGAGCTCCCAGAAACCAAAACCGAAAACTGCTTCATCAAGTCGATCAACAAAAACTTGAGCACAAAAAAGATCAGTAGCTGAACCATCTTCCTTAGAAACGCGCCACATAGGGATTTCAAATACTGGTCCGGGCATTAAGCCAGCCCCTTGAGACCGGCTTGCAAAAGTGAGAATATTGCCCTTAGACCAAACACCACTTGGGTTTTTGTCTAGTTGTTCAATTAGTTCTTCTTCAGTCGGATCTGTCCAAACTCGAAAAAACGAGTGTTTAGAGTCTGAGTAGTTTTCGGCAGAGCGTTGGCGAGCGAGTTCCAAGTTTCGAGAATGAATGTTATCGCGCATGATGTTGAGAGGAGGCAAACCGAAATCGTCTCGCATAGCATCGTCGGCTAGTCCATCGAGTGGTCCCATCACGATGTCCCCTTGGTGTTCCATCGCTGCAGTCCCAAACCGCTGAGGCCGGCCGCTCATTAGCGCTAACTTGTCAGCACACTCAGCAAATAACACGCCTGCACCTGGAAGGTCAGCGCGGTGGGCGCGTATCGCTAGCTCGCCAGCGACGGGGAGTTGTTGAGGACTGCCATGAACTGAGATCGCCCTTGCTGTGCGCAAGGCTTGATGACCATCGAGCTCTGATATATCCACTTCCTGTATCAGCCGATGGACCAATAGGGAAGCTTCGTCTGCATCAGCTCTTTCTATCTGATTAAGTAGTTCCTGAATTTTAGTCACATAACCCCCGCGTAACTTCATGCTACATCTCGAGAGAGCTGAACCTGACGTGATTAATTTGAAACCAAAATTCTATGAAAGATAGCCCACCGTGGCTTGGTTTAACCAGGTAAGTTCATGTCGGTATTTAAAAATTTTATAAAAAAT
>CAJQGN010000067.1 GCA_905477545.1 uncultured Acidimicrobiales bacterium
CCTATTTACCGAGAGTTAGTTCAGCAAAGAGCTATGGATTACACCACTACACAAGTTGATGCTCCATTAATGACTGGCGTTCGAGTCCCAGGTTCCGATCTTGGAGGAGCATCTCTTTTCGCAGAGTGGATTCAATCTGTAGTTCTTCCTACCCTTAAGGCTCAGTATCGTGTCTCAGAGTTGACTTTGATTGGTCATTCTTTTAGTGCCTTGTGCGGGGTTCAGATTCTCCTTAACTCACCGAAAATGTTTGACCACTACCTGCTAGCGAGTCCGTCAGTCTGGTGGGATGATCAAGTTATGTTTCGTAAAGAAGCGGAGTATTTTGAGAATAATGCTGCGCTTGATGCTCAAGTATTTATGTCAAAAGGCTCTTTAGAAACTGATGAATATTCGCCGCATCGTGAGTTCTATGACCAAGTGAAATCCCGAAATTACGAGGACTTAATTTTGCATTGGAAGGAGTTTCCCGGGGAGTCGCATTTATCTGTTGTACAGACAGCGATCAACTATGGCTTAAGAGCGCTTCATTCAAAAAAGTAGAGTTTTCAAGCGCGGGTATGTGTTTCGCGACAAGGATGTAATCATGAGAGGTCCTCTTAAGACAGAAACGTACTTACCCGTTTACGATTCAGACGCACATATAGCTGAACCATCCTCTGTGTGGGAAGAATACGCCGATCCGAAATATCGAGAGTTGGTTATGCAATGTCAACCAACGACTAATGGTCGCGACGCTGTTTTTGCTGAAGGCAAAAGTATGGGAGTTAGCGCCGCTCCGGCTTGTATCCCGGATGCTTACGGAACTGATGTTACATGGAACGATATTGTTCCAGGAAGCTATGATCCTGGGGCTCGGCTAAAGGTCATGGATGCCGAAGGCCTAGCTGCTGGATTGATGTTCCCCTCCGTGCACTTAATGTCTGGCGATATAGAAGATGGTGAAGTGGCTGCTGCTAACGCTCGGGCTTATAACCGTTGGATGAAAGATTTTGTTAGTGAAGACACCGAACGGCTATTTGGTATGGGAGTGTGTCCGTTGCAGTCCGTAAACGCAGCCATTGAGGAAATAGCTTTTATCGCTGATGCTGGCCTGACAGGAATTACGTTTCGACCAGAACGATATAGCGGGCTTGAGTTGTACTCAGAAGAAATGGACCGAGTATGGTCAGCTGCGGAAGACCATGATTTGACGGTAGCAATTCACGGCAGTTTCGGTTCTAAAATGCCGAGTTTTGCTCGTTCGAGATACGAAAATCAATTTTATGTCCACATGGTTTGCCATCCTTTTGAGCAGATGGCATCCGTCATGGAGATTATTGCGAGCGGGATTCTCGATGACCACCCTAGATTAAGGGTTGGGTTTTTTGAGTCTGGACTCGGGTGGCTACCTTATTGGTTGGAGCGGTTAGATGAACACAAAGAATCTATGGGACACCTTGTTCCCAGACTTACTCGAGAACCAACAGAAATTTTCAGTGAACAGTGCTTCGTGACAATGGAAGCTGGCGAGGGTGAAGCCTTCGCGCAGCTTGCCGACATGGGGTTACAGCACACAGTCGTCTGGGGCTCAGATTACCCACATTATGATTGCACCTATCCCGGCGCTTTGCAGGAGCTAGACGATACATTGAGGCGAATCGATAGAGAAAATCTTCGAGAAGATATCGTTTACACAAACGCACGAAGGTTTCTAGGAATTAATTGATCATCTGATTATGAGTAGCTGGTTCTAATATTTGTAAGGAGCGTTATGGGTTCAACAATTGAGTTAAACGCAGCTGATGGAAATGTCTTGAGTGCCTATGTAGCGCGACCGGAAGTAGCGCCTAAAGGCGCTGTGGTAGTAATCCAAGAGATATTCGGGGTTAATGATCACATTAGAAGTGTTGCCGATAGATACGCAGACCAAGGTTATTTATCTATAGCGCCAGCGTTATTTGATCGGGCTCAAAAAGGTGTTGAGCTTGGCTATGATGCCGAGGGAATTGAGATAGGCCGAGCGATAGCTTTTGATGATGTGACTATGGACGAGGTTCTAAAGGATGTCGAAGCCGCTGTAGATTTTGTTTCAGAAGCCGGCCGGGTTGGTATGGTCGGTTACTGTTGGGGCGGTTCAATATGTTATGTAGCTGCTGCTCGGTTAGGTAAAAAAATTTCTGCTGCTGCGGGTTATTATGGCGGTCAGATTTTGCCCTACCTAGAAGAGCGTCCGGTTGTTCCTCTAGTGCTTCATTTCGGGGAAAAAGACCATGGGATTCCTCTTGAGCGAGTGAAAATTATTGAGGAGCGATGGGAACACATTGATGTCCATGTGTACGAGGGCGCTGACCACGGATTTAATTGCGATGCAAGAGGAAGCTATGAAAAAAGCGCTGCGCAACTTGCATTAGAACGAACTTTGTCTCTTTTCGCTGAGCATATTTAATTTAAAGTTCGTTAATAGGAGCTATATAAAATTTCTAAACGTTGACGTTGTCAAGGACTATGAGCCCAGCGCTAATAGCGATTTGATCATCTTCAGTTATTACTTGAAAACGTACTGCAATTTGTGTGTTATCGGTTAGGGGAGTTGAATCAATAATTCTTACAGTAATGGTTGAAGGCATTAGCACCATTGAGGCCATCCTTCCTCGAATTCTTCGCACTCGGTTCGGTTCGCCGTGCGCCATGTGCTTGATGACGGCGCTAACTCCGAGGGCTAAGGTTGCTGTGCCATGTAAAATTATTCCCGGTAAACCAGCGCTATGTGCGACTTCGGCGTCGGTGTGAATCGGATTCCATATTCTCGCTGACTCCGTGTAGGTA
>CAJQGN010000068.1 GCA_905477545.1 uncultured Acidimicrobiales bacterium
GTACAAGGGAATCTGAGTAAACCCTTGACGCATCCCATCGACAACAGAGATAAGAGAAAGCGGCTCACACTGGATACCGGTTTCTTCATAGACCTCTTTAATCGCAACTTCTACCGGGGAATACCCGACATCAGCCCAACCGGTCGGATACAACCATACCCCACTATCAGATCGCTGAATCAGCAGAATATGTCCTTCGTCATTAGATACGACTGCACCTACAGCGCACTTAGGGGTAACGTACCCTGCCACTCCGGAACCGACCATGCGCATCCATTCATTGGCTACTAGATCAGGATCTATTTCAACATGAACCCGAGAACGAATTTCAGCTGCGACTTTGAGAATTTCCTCATAGCGCTCTTTTTCGTACAAACTTTCAGTAAACCCAAGTCCGGTACGAGCTATCCCTGACAACATTTCTGCCCATTGAAGCAGATCTTGACCTGTTACTCTCTCTGAAGCCATTTACACAACTCTCAATCGATTTGGGATAAGGCGTGGCTGAGGGCTAACTCAATCTCAGCCTGATGAACAACACTTATAGCTGGCCCTTCCCGACCAGTTACGTAAAATGAATCCACTACTTCATTAGATAACGTCTGTATTTTGGCGTACCGAATGTCTAATCCCATTTCAGCAAGCACTCGAGTCACGTGGTACAAAACCCCCAATCGATCCTCTGTCCGAATTTCAATAATTGTCGCATCCGTCGCAAGCTCGGTATCAAACGTAATAATCGTTGGTGCCTCCACAGCAGCCAAAGCGACGCGACGTTTATACACTTTTGATCGTTGAGCTATCCGAGCATCTATTGCTAAGCGACCAACAAGCGAACTTTTGACATCTTCGATCACCGGCGCCCAATCTTTTGAACCCAGTGGGCTAGCTATGCGAAATTGAGATGCCGCCATACCCGCGGCACTCGAATAAGCATCTGCTTGCAGAATATCTAAGCCACTTAACGCCAGCGCTCCAGCCGCTCGGCTAAAAACTCCTGATTGATCCGGAGCAACAATAGTGAGCACGTCTAATTCAGCTGCTATTCGTGTTCCACCCTCTGACATCAGTGTTTCTATATCTTCGGTAACGAAAGAACGTCGGTTTAAGAACTGAATACCGCTACCAGAAATGTATTCGGCAGTCGATTTAGTCAAAGATTCTAGCAACTTAGCTTTCCAATCTCCCCAAGCCAATGGTCCTGTAGCAATTGAATCAGCTTCAGTTAATGCATCGAGCAGCTCAAGAAATTCAACACTTTCGACACTTTCTGCGACTAAAGCAAGAGTTTGCTCATCGTCGATATCACGTCTGGTTGCGACATCGGGTAAAAGTAAATGGTGCTCAACTAGGCGAACAAGTATCCGAACATCTACATCGGGGAAGCCACACCTCAAAGCAATTTTTTCGATCAACCTCATTCCAACTTCTGAATGATCACCTGCGTACCCTTTTCCAACATCATGCAATAAAGCTGACAGCAACAATAAATCTGGCCGCTGCACTCGTTGGGTAAGTCGCGCAGCCTCAGCGACCGTCTCTAACAAGTGCCGATCGACAGTGAATCGGTGATATACGTTTCTCTGAGGCCTTGACCGGTTCGGCTCCCATTCAGGAATTAGTCGGGTCCAAACCTCATAAAAATCAAGAGATTCGATTACAGGTATCGCTTGTTGCCCGCTCCGCAATAGCTCAACAAAAAGCTCTTTAGCTCCGTGCGGCCATGGGTCAGGAAGATCTTCTTGCCGCTCTGAAAGCCGTTCCAATGAACTCCGAGCTATTGGCATACCTTGCTGTGCAGCCGCACGCGCAGCGTGCAGAATAAGTAACGGATCAGTTCCAGGGTCCCCAGTAATAACTATTTCATTATTCTTAATTTTTAAACCCGCTACTGCTATCTCAGCGTTCTCCTCATCATCTGATTTGGTATCTATAAATCTCCATGCTTCATCGCTTAAATACGCAACGACTCTCGCAGATGCAGCAATCCTTGCAACCATTTCATCTCCGTCAGAATATTGCAGTGCAGCTGCGACTAAATCTTGCTCTTCAAGTAATAGTACGTCCCCACGTTTACCTGTAAGCCGATGTAACTCAACGCGTGCTTCTAGCAAAACCCTATGTGCATCTTTTAACCGCTCATCATCTCCATTTCCGGCGGGTCCCAGATCTGCGAGAGCTAGCCACCTGATGGCTTGGATATCGCGCAGTCCACCGCGGCCCGCTTTTAGATCAGGCTCCAGTAAAAATGCTACTTCTCCAGCTGACCGGTGCCTTTCTTTTACTGCTTTAGACAAATTAGGGAGATAAACATCCGCCTGATTTTTCCATTGGTCACGTGACTTACGGATCAACTCTTCAGTAATCGTTGAATCACCGGCGATGTGGCGAGCGTCTAACAGTGCCGTTGCAGTTTCAAGATTAGTTTCGGCTAGCCGCAGACTTCGTTCAACCGTTCGAACAGCATGCCCAAGCTTAAGTCCTTCATCCCATATCGGGTACCAAATCTGATTTGCCAAAGTGTCAGCTTCATAGCCCTCTTTGTAAGTGAGGATTAGGTCTAAATCGCTACCTGGTGCTAATTCTTGTCGGCCATAACCTCCCACAGCCACTAATGCCATCCCAGTTTTTTCTGCATCAGCATTATCGAATAGTTCTGCAAGCCATTCATCATTAATACGCGACAGCTCAGAAGGAATCTCAGATGTTCGAAGGCCTTCTTTCTCTAGAAGGCGTTTGCGTCTTTCAATTAACCTGCTTTGGTTATTCATATGTCTTCAAAATTTCTGGAAGTCGCCGAAAAAAAACTGATCTTGCTAATGCTTCATTACAACCAGACACAGACGCTTCGTCTAACAGAGTCTCATCGACATGAGGTGCATAGCCAATAACGTATTGATTTTCAGGCAAATGTGCTAACACGCCCGGTGATGATAAATCAACTATTAAAACATTTGCTTCTACCTCAGTAAGCAAACTCAATCTATTTATAAATTCCACAGAGGAGCCAAACCGACTTCGATCTATAAGATTTGGAACATACGCCACTACGCCCTTCATTAAAGGCTCCCTTGTTTTCTACGTTGAAGGTGAGTATGGGCTTTAGCCGCACCCCAGGCAATGCCAAGTACATGAAGTTCTTCATTCAAATCTCCGAATGAAGCTGGACTCAGGTCATACACATCTTCGGGAAAATTTCGAATCGCGAATTCATCACGATTTACTTCAGGCACATTGTTATCACGAAGGACTTTTGTCGGGAAACTCACCGCTTTACGGATCACGCTAAGAGGGCTAACAAATTGGCTATCAATATCAGTCAATAACAAGGCGCGTAAATCAGGCATTACCTCGTCATAACATTTTTTAGCTGCCTGTTCAGCCTCAGCTAAAAGCTGCGGGCTTGTCTGCCCTTCCCAAGCCACCGAAATTTTTTCTACACAATCTATGACCCACTCTGGCAACGCGCTCTCTAATGCTTGAACTAACTCATTCGTTACTTCCAAGTATGTCGTCACAATAAACCTTGATTGAGATTCCCCGAGCGAAAGCCTTCTAAATCTATGGTGACGTATTCATATCCTAGTCTTTTCATCGATTTAACAATTTCTTCTCGCTGTTCAATCACCACCGGTAGGTCATTAACTTCAAATTCTAACCTGGCTGTCGAGTCGTAATCCCTAACCCGCAGCTGGCAAAATCCCATTTGCTTCAGCGCACTCTCGGCCCTGTCCACTCGCCGCAATAAAGACACTGTCACTGCTGTCCCATACGGGATCCTTGAAGCTAAGCAGGCAGCAGCAGGCTTATCCCAAGTTCGCAAACCCAAAACACGGCTATGTTCACGCACATCTTGTTTTGTATATCCAGCTACAACAAGAGGAAACTGTGCATCTCGTTCCGCCGCCGCATTTTGCCCTGGACGATGATCTCCTAAATCATCAACATTTACGCCGAGCAGAACAACCCCCTGGGCAGCTCTAGCTATTGGTTCGGTCACATCCATCAGAGCAGATTTACAGTGATAACATCTGTTACCATCATTAATCCTGTAGGCAGCACTTTCCATCTCATCTGTTTCAACAGTCAGCCACTGGAGGCCCCACTCCTTGGCTAGCTCGTTGCAATCGCTGAGTTCACTTTCAGCAAGACTTGGCGACACTGCGGTAATACACGTAACGTTGCGAGGTCCGAGTGTGTCCGTGGCTACCCAAGCCAAGAAAGCCGAATCGGTTCCACCACTGAAAGCCACTACTACGCGCTCTAGCCGAAGTAGCTCAGCACGTAGGGCATTCAGATCTGCTTTCATTACAACCGATCAGAGGCTATAGCGTAAAATAGTTTCGAGTCCTTCTTAACAAGAGGCAATAGTCCGGTTGCAGTAGGCAAAATTTGTTCTGCATAGAACTCTGCAACTGTAATTTTGTCTACACAGAAGGCTACATCTTTGGTCCCTGCATCAATTTTCTTTTGAGCTACCTGCGCACTTTTTGCAAGATAGTACCCACCAAAAACGATTCCGGTAAGACGCAAAAAGGGTGCCGACCCAGCCGCCGCATCATTAGGGGAGTTGCTGATGCGTTCACCCAACCATTGAGCTCCATCGACAAACTGGGCGATGCCTGTTCGCAAATTAAGACCAATCTGTTGCAGCGTTTCGTCCTCAATCAGCTCATCAGCCAGCGCCGTCATTTCCTTTACAAACTCTTTAACCACAGCACCGCCACTCATCGGTAATTTTCTGAACACGAGATCAGCTGCTTGGATGCCGTTCGTTCCTTCATAAATCGGAGCGATACGTATATCTCTCCAGTGTTGCGCAGCACCGGTCTCTTCGACATACCCCATTCCGCCGTGGACTTGGATACCTAACGAGGTCATCTCAACGCCTACGTCGGTTCCCCATCCTTTTGAAACTGGTGTCAGGAGAGCTGCAAGTGAGTCCCAAGACTTTTTTTCTTCGTCGTCAACAACCACCTTCGAAAAGTCAATAGCGGCAGCGTTCGCATACATTAAACAACGCATCGCTTCGCTGTTAGATCGCATCGTTAACAGCATTCTACGCACATCAACATGGTCAACTATTGGGGATGATTCACCAGCAGCAATTTCGCTGTTCAATGCCTTCCCTTGATGCCTGTCCAACGCGTATGTCTTCGCTAACTGATACGACCTGTCAGTCAGAGCTAAACCTTCTAACCCAACCGAAAGCCGAGCGTTATTCATCATTGTAAACATCGCTCGCATGCCAGTATTTTCTTCACCGATTAGATAGCCAACCGCACCGTCTCCATCTCCATAAGACATAACGCACGTCGGGCTGGCATGAATCCCAATTTTGTCTTCGCTAGACAAAACTCGAAGATCATTTCGTTGACCCAGACTTCCATCATCATTAACTAAAAATTTAGGGACTATGAAGAGGCTGATTCCTTTAGTGCCCGGCGGGGCGCCCGGCACACGAGCGAGCACAAGATGAATTATGTTTTCGGAGAGTTCATGCTCACCGTAAGTAATGTAAATCTTGGTACCAAATACTCGGTAGCTACCATCTTCATTTGGCACAGCTCGCGTCGTCAGTGCACCAACGTCTGAGCCCGCCTGAGGTTCCGTCAGATTCATGGTTCCAGTCCATTCGCCTGTAACCATTTTAGGTAGGTAGATTTCCTGCAGGGTTTCGTCTGCATGATGAGAGATAGCATCTATAGCGCCTTGCGTGAGCAATGGACACAAACTAAAAGCCATATTTGAAGCGGTCAGCATCTCTTGAACTGCGAGTCCGACTACCCAAGGCAAACCACCGCCACCATATTCTTCTCCAAAGGCAATCCCATTCCATCCGGCATCGACGAAGCGCTGGTAAGCATCTTTGAAACCGTCTGGATGAATAATTGAATCGCCGGTTTGGCGCACTCCTTGTTCATCGCCAACACGATTAAGTGGAGCTAACTGCTCTTCCATGAAGCGAGCCGCTTCTTCTAAAATACCTTCGACGGTTTCAGCGTCAGCATGCTCAAAACCCGGCATCGTAGACAGAAGAGGCAGGTTAGCTACATGTTCTAGAACAAATAACATATCCTTTAGGGGCGCACGATATTCTGACATTAATTCCTCCTACACATAGGATATTGCCGAAAAGTGGTCCTCTGCCACCCTGTAGCCCATCAATACCCTTCAAATAGCTTAAACTCGCAAAATGGGTTAAAAATTGATCTCTAAATCGATCATTAGAGAGTCATTTGAACTAATGCTGCATAGCCAGGTTGATCATAAACACTTTGTCTCAATGTGCGCTTGGTAATTTTGTCACAAGATTCGATCGGTATGAGTTGAGAGGAACAATCATGTGTTGACATTATTTGAGCACTAGCTATTCAGGAACTCAGGTCTCACAAACCTACGCTGTCAAGTACTTCCTCTGTCTCACCAACGAGCCCGGTGTAAAAAGTTCCAAATTCTCCATAGATCGCCGAAGCTTCGTCGTATCGCATCGTGTAGACGACTTCTTTCAGATCATCTAAATAGTTGCCAAAAAGAGTTACTCCCCACTCGTAATCGTCAACTCCAGTTGATCCGCTGATGACTTGCAGTATCCGCCCTTTGAAATTCCTACCTGATTTACCGTGCTCGTACATAAGCTCTCTGCGGTTTTCGTATGGAAGCGTGTACCAATTACCGACAGCTTCTCGACGCTTAGACATCGGATAAAAGCAAAAAGCTTTTTTTTCATCTGGCGGTAACTCTGGGTATAGCCTCGGAGTCTTCATCTCCTGCGGGAGATCAGGCGAATACTCAGAAGTTTCAGTCATGGAAACGTAACTATCAGAAATCAAAAGACCTGCCTTCTGCAGTGCGGTTTGGAAACCCCGCAAATGCCAAAGGTCCGGCCCGAGTGCCATAAAGCAAATATCTGCTTTGTGGCCAACTAGTGCCACAGAAACAATTTGATGCTCAGCGTTGCGACCTAAGTTCACAGCATCAAGAACGGCTTGCCGTTCTGCTTCACCACTGACTTTGCAAAATAGATGCAAAACCGACCATCCCACAGACGTGGTCACATATTCAGGCTTACTCATACGTCAATCCTATTCGATTGTGTCACGAAGCTCACCTGAATAAACATTCATAGAATGCTCACGAGCAAACCCTACAAGGGTTATACCCGCCGTTCGAGCAGCTTCTATAGCAAGCGAGCTGGGTGCTGATGCAGCGACCAAGATAC
>CAJQGN010000069.1 GCA_905477545.1 uncultured Acidimicrobiales bacterium
TCAGCCACATCATTGACACTCTCACCGCTCTTCAAAGCATCTCTCAAATCATCTTCAGAGATACCAAGAACACCTGACAACGAACCCAAACCGCCACGCTTACCTTTACCTTCAAAAGCTTTCCCATAATCTCCAGAGGTCGATTCCGTTACGTCAGCACCAGCAGTAGTTATCGGATTCAACAGGCCAGCGAGCAACAACGCCGGCACTGCTAGTGCACCAATTAATATCTTTTTCCACATCCTAGTTGTCATAGCTGAGCTCCTTAAGCAAATTAGTCCAGCTTCACCATGTCTCAGGTATATAAGAACAAACTAAGATCCTCATGAGAATTAGATAAGAAAAGGTTGCTACTACGATACTTCTAACCGGCTTCCGAGTGAGTTACCGGTTTTTCGCCCATCCACTCGCGAAGAGTATTTTTCAGTTTTGTTTGCTGAATAAAAATGTCATGCTCTGGCCCTGAATCTTTTTCTGACTGAGGGGCTTTGAGATAGAAAGACAGCCACTCTTGCACCCCGGACTCCCCTGCTCTTTGAGAAAGGTCCATGAACAACGCTAAATCTAAAACGATTGGCGCTGCCAAGATCGAGTCACGGCAGAGAAAATCAATTTTGATTTGCATTGGATAACCAAGCCAACCAAAAATATCAATAGCGTCCCAGCCTTCTTTGTTATCACCTCGTGGCGGATAATAATTTATTCTCACCACATGATCTATGTTCCCGTATAAGTCCGGGTAAAGAGACGGCTGAAGAATAGTGTCAAGAACACCTAGCTTAGATACTTCTTTAGTCTTGAAATTCTCGGGATCATCGAGAACTTCACCATCTCGATTACCTAAAATATTGGTGCTATACCAACCGCGAAGTCCCAGCATTCTGGCTTTTAAACCTGGGGCAATCAGGGTTTTCATTAAGGTCTGACCAGTTTTGAAGTCTTTGCCGACAACAGGGACTCCTCGCTGCTTGGCCAGATCAATCATGCAAGGAAGGTCCACGCTCAAGTTTGGGGCCCCGTTAGCAAATGGAACACCGCTCATTAAGGCTGCGTAGGCATAGATCTGACTCGGCGAGATATTGTCATCATTGTCAGCTAATCCAGCTTCAAAGGCTTCAATGCTACTATGAACGTCGCTCTCTTCTTGATAAGCCTCAGTAGAGCCGCACCAAACCATGACAAGACGGTCACAATTATTTTCAGACCGAAAACGCTCGATATCTGCCATCAGCGCTTGGGCCTGTTCAAGCTTCGAGGCAATCTCTTTCACTCGAGTTCCGTCTAACTTTTTTACCCATCTCTGATCAAAAACTGCGTCCATAGCAACAATGCTTTCGAGCTCACTCGAAATTTTGGCTAAATCTCGTTCTTCTAATACCCCTGCAGCGCGAGCTCCTTCAAGGGCGTTGGAAGTAATTGGGTCCCAGCCTCCGAAAACTATGTCATCAAGAGACGCCAAGGGAACAAAATCCTTAATCAGGGGGTTAAGTCCGTCTTCACGCGTCCCTAATCGAATATGTGCCATCTGTGTTACCGACCCAATTGGAGCCGCTAAGCCTTGTCGCGCTGCGATTACACCAGCGATAAAGGTTGTAGCAACGGCTCCCATCCCAGGCGTCAGTATGCCAAGTTTTCCATTAGGTGGTGCTATCTCTACTGCAGTCATACCCATAAAGATAAGCGATTACTTAACATTATGTGTTTATAATAACTAATTCTTAACATTAGGTGTTCAACAGTGAACAAACATCGTTTACCCGACGTGACGGTAGCCCAGCTCGAATATCTGCTCGCTGTGGATCAAGCGCCGACATGGGCGGCGGCAGCCAAGTCGCTAGGAGTTAGCCAGTCAGCCCTATCTCAAGGGCTGGCTGAACTACAACGACGCATAGGGCTCCCTCTTTTCAGTCGCGACGGGCGAAAGAAAGTCCCTCTACCTGAAGCACTGGACGTTATTGAACATGCACGAAGAGTTATATCGCAAACAAGTGATCTATCTATTTGGGCCGAGTCGATACGGTCTGGTAGCGCTGGCAACCTACGAGTCGGCCTGATCGACGCAGCCGCAGTCGATCACTTCGGAAAAGATCTACGACTATTTCGGCAAAGCCGACTTGGTCTCCAATTACGCATTTCGGTTGGTCCTTCTAGCCAACTTCTCAGCGCTCTGGAAACTGGGGAGCTCGATTTAGCCATTTGTGTCAAACCGCCACATACCCAATTCACAACAATCCCACTTATCACAGAGGACCTTTGTATTTACGGCCCTCCCGATACGAAAGAACCTCTCAACGATGAATGGGGACCATGGGTTAGTTTTCCAACCGGTTCTTTTACAAGACAGCTCATCAGCGCAGCGCTCACTTCTGAGGGCAGGTCTTTCAATGTTGTAGCCGAATCTCACCAACCAGAAGTGCTTCGTGAAATGGTACTTCTCGGAATGGGGTGGGCAGTCCTTCCTCGGATCCAAGCAGAGCGCGCGCCAGCTCCTCTTCGGCCAATTAAACCGGAACCCCTGCTGCAACGCGAACTAGTAGCAGCGACGCGAATGATGGGTACAAAGAATCCTGCTGCCACAGCGTTAATTGATCTAATCAAGTCAAGAACGAAGAGCTAGCACACATCAAACTTACCAGAACAGTCAAAATGAACTTCTAGAGCTCCGATTATCATCGGCCAGAGCTGTCTAGGCAGATCGTGTCCCATATCACTCAATAGCAATAACGAAGATCCTGGAATCAGCTCTGCGGTACGAAAGCCACTAGATGGGCCAATCAGACGATCATCGCGTCCATGAATGACTAAGGTAGGAATCTCTAGGAGCTCTAGCTCGGCTTCACGACTGCCTGATGCAACAGCTGCCGCTAGTTGTCGCACCACCCCATCTGGATAATTAGATCTGTCGTATGTGACTGCCGCAACTTGCTTAGCTCTTTTTAGATCAAAATATTTTTTACTTGACCAGACTTCGTATGCAGCAGCGTGCTCAATGTAATCAGATCGTGATGAAGGAGATGGAGTCAAAAGTAACGTAAACGCTTCATCATCGATCTCAAAATTATCCGGATTGCCAGTCATAGACATCATCGAAGTAAGTGACAACAAACGGTTCGGTCTTTCGATTGCCATAGTTTGAGCAATCATTCCCCCTAACGAAGCTCCTACAACATGAGCTTTCTCAATTCCCAACGCGTCAAGAAGTCCAAAGGCATCATTAGCCATATCCGAAAGGGTGTACGGCACCTTTGGTAAGTCACCTCCTACAAAAAATGCAGTGAGAAGAGCTTCTAAATCAACTTTCCTTCCTTCACATTTAGATGAGAGTCCAGAGTCTCGATTATCAAATCGAATCACATACTTTCCAGAAGCTGCAATTTGTTCGCAGAAACTAGCGTCCCAGTGAATAAGTTGAGCTCCCAGCCCCATCACTAATAGGACAGATGGGTCCGTTGATACTCCAAATGTTTCGTATTCGATATCGATTCCGTCGGCTAAAAGTATTTTCATCTTAGTTTTTAGACCTAACCGGCGTGAACTCGCACTGGAGATGTTTCACACCATGAATAAAAGAAGACTGCAAAGTATCTGGTTCACCGACTGACCGAATATCCGGTAGCCGTTTGAATAGTTCACGGAATATAACACTTATTTCTCGTCGGGCTAAATGAGCGCCTAAACAAAAGTGCGGCCCCGGGCCTCCGTAGCCATATTGAGGGTTAGGGTTCCGGCGAATATTAAACGCGTTTGGGTTCTCAAATACTGATGGATCACGATTAGCCGCGAGATAGAACATAGCTAACTTGTCACCTTCCTTCAGCTTTGTTTTACCTAGAATGGTGTCTTGCGTAACAGTCCTTCGCATATAAGTTACGGGACTTGCGAGGCGAACTATTTCTTCTACCGCAGGACCAGCTAAGGCTTCATAATCAGCAATCCAAAGGTCACGCTGGGTCGGGTTATCCGTCAAATATTTGAGCCCCCAACTGATTGCGTTTCTAGTCGTTTCGTTTCCCGCCACTACCAGGAGCACAAAAAAACTTGCTAAATCGGCTGACGTCAGTTGATCGTCTTCGAGGTTCGCGTTAACTAAAATACTTGTCAAATCTTGACCGTCTTCACCACGCTTAAGCTCTGCGACATCACCCATCAAAGCAGCCAAATCTGCTCCAGCATCCAATAGTGCCGTAATAAAATCAACATCTGGCGGAGCGAATTCTGGGTCTTGGATTCCAAGGATTACGTTTGAGTTTTCAAATACTCTCGAAAACTCGGAGTCTGGGATTCCCATTAAGTCGCAGACAATTTTGAGGGGAACGGCAGCGGCGACTTCTGTAACAAAATCACAGGAGCCAAGATGGCTCATGCCATCCACAATATTGCGAGCTACATCCTGCACAGATTCTTCCAACAGGCCTAACACCCGGGGAGTAAACCCCTTAGAGACAATTCGTCGAAGACGAGCGTGCCTCGGGTCATCCATGGCAATCATCGAACTAAAAAATTCCGTAAATTCCGGCGGAGTGTCTGTAATCGTAATACCCGAACTAGAACTAAAAATTTCTGGGTTTCGAGAGATTGTTCCTATATCCGCGTGCCTTACAACGCTCCAGTATCCAGGGCCAGCTTGCAGGAAATCATTTTCCGGCAATGGCTCTTCGAACCAGTCCAAAGGCGCCTCTGCATGCAGCCTACTAATTTCTGCATCGATAGTTTCGGCGCCCTGAAGCCATACCTGCGAATCCATAAGATTTACGTGACTTACGTTCCACTCAGCCATCGTTCAAGCTTATCGTCATTAAGTCTGCCAACATAGATACTGTGACACTTCAAGATCCTCAACCGCTACCACCTCGTCAAATCGTAGACACCTACACAGAGCAGATGTACTACCAAAAAAACTTTGAAGCACTAGAAGATCTAGTCGCTGACTCGATGGTTAGACACGAACAAAACGGAGAGAGAGTTGTCCTGACCCGTGAACAAGTACGAGAACGAATAGAAGATTTTCACATCCAGTTTCGATCAATACACTTCACTAGTCGCAAGGTTGTTGAAGACCATGATTCGGTGGCAGCGGCTTACGAGGCTGACCTAGTTGATCATGAGGGCCAAATTCATACAATTTGTGGAATCGAAATTTTCACAGTCGCCGATGGTCGCATAAATGAAGTGTGGAACTCCCCGGCTGGCGATGGTTCGTGGGGATAATGCTATGACCGATGGAACAACAACCAACTACGTCATCCATGGAGCAGGAGGGATTGGCTGTGTAGTGGCAGCGCGCTTGGCTCAAACCGGTAGACGTGTTTCGTTAATAGCTCGTGGGGACCATCTCTTGGCTCTGCAACAGAAAGGCCTTCAAGTCCATGGAGACACTAGCGGTAAATGGGAACTTCCTGCCGCTTCTCACGCTAGCGATCTACATATCGATGAGCACACAATAATTTTGTTGACAATGAAGACTGATGACACTTTCAAAGCCGTGGAGCAGCACCAAGAAATTTACCGAGATTTACCTATTGTCTGTTTCCAGAACGGCGTAACCAACGAAGCTTGGCTCGCAGAGCGAAACTTTCTCACTTATGGCTGCACAGTAATGGTCGGCGCCGGCATTACTGAACCCGGCGTCGTCAGACATTCAGGCGGCAAAGTGCTGGAGATAGGTTTCTGGCCTTCAGGAGTAGATAATTTATGTTTAAGAATTACAAAAGATTTACAGCTATCTGGCATGGAAGCCAATGTTGATGAAAACATAGAACATGGAAAATGGGGAAAGCTTGTTCGTAATCTTGCCAACGCCTATCTTGCGCTAACTGATCTCTCAGTTCAAGAAGCAAGTTGTCTACAAGAAGATCGGTTTTTTATCGCGGATGTTAATGAAGAGGCAGCAAACGTCGCCGAAGCTGCAGGACTTTTTGTTCGCTCTATTGGTAGGAGAAATCTGCGGGAGCAAATAGACCACTTGCGCACCGATGGCGTTTGGCCAGCGCGTCCCCCTGTCACTGAGACGAATCGGTCCTACCCGAGCACCTGGCAGGACCTCAAAGCGAAACGAGGTTCAGTAGAAGTCGATCACTTTAATGGCGCGATCGTCCGACTCGGAGAAATACACGGCGTGGAAACACCTTTGAATCGAGTACTCAGAGATTTTTGCATGGACGCTGCTTCTCGGCTGCTGAATCCAGGTACTGAAACCTGCGAGTCGTTGAGAAGCGCCGCTACGAATACTTATAGGGGTGCCCGGGGCGGGACTTGAACCCGCACGCTCCGTTAAAGAGCCGAGGGGTTTAAGCCCTCTGCGTCTGCCTATTCCGCCACCCGGGCTACCGAGAAGTTAGGCTAACCAATTCTTCTACCTAGTTGGCTGTCTCAGCTCTATTTATGCAGCAATAAATTGTTTGTCTTCGTCAATGGCGTTAGCACTTTTTAACTGTTGAGGGGAGATAGCAAGGTCTTTATTGCAAGCTACATCCTCGCTTAACAAGGTCTCGACAACCTGAAGGTTCTCAACTATCTGAATCCATAAAACGTTGCGCAAACTGCTGGCCTGGCTTCCTGCAAATTGATTGCAGATAACAGCGCCTTCAACAAGGTCTGCTATCACCGCTAGAAATGGACGTCCTATTATTCGAACAGAAACTATACTGCCAAGCTGAGATCGCCTTATAGCACGGTCAATTCCTTTGGTTTTGGGTGGTGTTCGAAAAGCCGGAACTTCGATGCCTTCCGCATGACATGCCTCAACGACGACTCTCGCCGCAACAGCAAATCTCATCGAGGGAGCTTCGCTTAACGAAATAGCTGATTTCACGACTCGAGGAGTTAGTTGCTTATTGGTCATCATGAACATAATGACCAAGGGGTGGGACAGACGAAAGTAGTTTAAATCCTCGAGATGTGGGACGCTTTCTAATTATTTAATCTCACATCAAGAATTTATAGATCAAGTCTCAACAATCCGCGGGTACTCTTATTTTCGTGTCTAACAGCTCTGGCTTAGTCGAAGGATTGACACCAGCTCAAAAAGAAACCCTTGACCTTATTCGTGTCCCACAAGAAGAACGCACAGTTTTCCCATCGAGCCTTAGAGCTGAGTTGCACCACCGGCTAGAAAAGGAAACAGTAGAGGTAGCCGATGCCTTACCTTCAGATCTTTGGGTAGCCAAAAGACAGCTTCAGGCGGTCAATAGCTGCGAACTGCTATACATGGCGCAAAAGCAAGAAGAATTTAGATACTCAGTTCCTACATCTCGGGGACAAATTTTTCACAAAGCCGTTGAACTTTCAGTCCACCTTCCCTCAATTCTTTCACCGTCCGAGCTTGTCGGGCATGCTTTTAATTCGCTCAGCGCTCGCGATGATTCACTTTCCCATTTCCTAAATGAAAGCGACTCTGTTACGGCGGCAGAGATACGAAGTGAATGTGTTTCTCTACTCACTACATTTCAAGAAACATTCCCTCCTCTTCGTTCGGCCTGGAGGCCGACCACTGAAGCATCAAGGAGGGTGTCTTTTCATCGTGACAAAATAATTCTTGCGGGTCGGTTTGATTTGACGCTCGGAATGCCAACAGACCGCACAGCCGGTCGAGTTATTATTGAATTGAAGACAGGAAAACCATCCATACAACATGCCGATGATCTGCGTTACTACGCGTTGCTAGAAACTTTAGTTACTGGCGTTCCTCCAGTTCTACTTGCAAGCTTTTATGTCGATGCCGGGCGTGTCGTAACCGAAAACGTTGATGAAGTTCTATTAGAATCGACTCTCCGTCGAACAATCACTGGCGTCAAAAGGCTCTGTTCACTCCGCCTGGAAGACGTTCAGCCCAAAAAGTTACCTGGGCCTCCGTGTCGTTGGTGCCCAGTCTCAGATGAATGTGCAGAAGGAAGTGACTGGTTGAAAGAATCAACTGAAACCAATGGTTGGTAACATTCTTAGTTTTTAAACTTCAACCATTGAGGTTTCCTAAAGCCCATAGCTCATCGCGCCGCTGTTCCCACTCTTCTGAAGTAATAGCAAAACGATCGTGGTCTTCCCATACGCCCGCTATCTGCAAGTACCCTCTAGCCGTGCCTTCACAGCGAATTCCTAGCTTTTGGGGAACTCTCAGACTGGCTTTGTTACGTGGAATTATTGAAATTTGTAACCGGTGCAGCCCCGCCCGGTCAAACGCATAGCTCATCACAGCCACTAGACCTTCTGGAACAAACCCTCGACCGGCCCACCTTTCATCTACCCAATAGCCCACGTGACCGCTTTGGAACGCTCCACGAATCACATTGTTGACATTAATTTCTCCACAAAATTTTCCGTCGTGCCACAACGAAAAGGCAAACCCCGTACCAAGTTGCCGCTCTCTATCTCTTGCATTGCATCGAGCGGCGAAAGCAGATGGGTCTCGCTCTGCATTAGGCCCACCAGGAACCGGCGCAGGTTCCCATTTAGTCAGCCAATCTGCGCATCGACTGCGCACCTCACTCCAAGCCGAAAAGTCCGAAGCTTGGAGCCCTCTCAGGAGTAGACGAGCAGTGTGTAATTCACTCACGCTTAAGACACTAGCCGTCTTCGCTGGTTTGATTCGCGTTAAGCATCTCATCAGCTATACCGTCAAGCAGATCGCGCTCACGCACTAAGCAGTCATCAATTTCCCAATGGCGCATAACGGCAACCAATATGCAGCACCCCCCAACAATTACGCCAGCCCTCTTAGGATCCAGGCCAGGGTTATGTAACCGATCTTCAAGTGACTCCGTGGCCAGAGTGCGAAACACATCTTCTGCCGCCGATCGTTTCAGTAGGAACTTGTCAATCATTTCACGTTTATAGTCCTGCAGCCCAAGCTCCACTGCTGCAATAGAAGTAACAGTTCCGGCAACACCGATCAATTGGGAAGCTCTCCCGATTTGTGGTTGCTCCCGGTCAATATCATCCAAATGTAATCTGGCTACCTGAATTGCTGCACCTAACTCTTCCGGCCGAGGAGGGTCTGATCCTAAATATTGTTCTGTGTATCTAACCGCCCCCATATCCACTGATCGCCAAGCTAAGGGTTCATTCCTACCATACGCAAATTCAGTCGACCCGCCTCCGATATCCACAACTAGATATGGTCCACTTGAGGGATCTAGATCAGCGGTCGCTCCCAAGAAACTATATTTTGCTTCTAAATCGCCACTCAGTATTTCGACCTTTGCGTTCAAGGCCACGGAGGCTGCATCAATAAAAGTACTTTGATTAAGCGCATCGCGAACAGCGCTTGTACCCACGGCCCTAACCCATTGAACCTTATGATGCTCAATTAGTTCGCGGAATTCGCTAAAAGTATCACAGACTCGCTTTATTCCAGCTTCGGTCAGTCGGCCAGATACTCCAACCCCTCTGCCCAGGCCTGTTATTTTTTGGACGCGTATGTCTACACCGCTGCCATCAGTAATTAGCAGACGGGTTGTGTTACTCCCGCAATCAATCACAGCGACCAATTCGCTGTTCACTATGCTTTACCTTCTGTAAATTGGCTAATGACCCATTCCCCTACGGGGTCTGGTCTCCCTGCAAGCCAATGAGCAAGGTGCGCATGTAAGCATTTTACGCCTCTTCGAGTCCCGCCGACTCCGCCAAAGGGCCTAGGCCCTTCGTGATCGTCATCAATATGAGAGTTTCTTTCTTCCGCATAACTTTCGTGCGTTTTCGCTAAAAGCTCTGCATCTATAGACTCTTCTGCCCTACCAACGCCACCGGCACCTTCCAGCACTGAGACTCGATGTCGGAGATCTTTGTTAACAAGCCAATATCTCGTAGGCATTGGTCTACCATCATTCATAAATGGTCCGTTCCGGATTACCACTGGATCTCCGAGTAGGTCTTCGACGACCACGACAAAAGACCCTTCAGGTTTTCGATCTAAAAGTTCGGCGACTCTAGCAACCACACCCACAGTGGGTTCACTTATAGGATCTACCAAGCGAAGATCAAATGACATGAAAACGAATCCGTGGCTCAGCGTTTACGTCGGCTGAACAGGATAAGCAACAGTCCGGCTATGACAAAAGGACCAAATCGCTTAAGCATCGGAGCCGCAGCTGTATCAAGCAGGTCTACGGGTTCTGGCTCAGGCATATCTATGACCCGCGGCCCTTCTGATTTCTCCGGTTGCTCTTCTGGGTCCGAATCAGTGTTACCTTTTTTTTCGGATACCGCCGCGTCAGCAGATACCTCTTCGCTCAATTTTTTCTCAAGGGAATCGACGAATTGACCAATCAGTTTTTCCGAGACATCAGCCATTACACCACGTCCGAACTGCGCTACCTTTCCTGTGACCTTCAGGTCAGTGCTTATCGTAATTTTAGTTCCTTCGCCATCTGCGACCATCTCCGCAGTAACCTCTGCTGACGCATTTCCTGCGCCACGAGTGTCTCTGCCTGTAGCTTCGAGAACTACTCGATGGTCCTCTTCGATTTTTTGAAGGAATTTAGCTGATCCTTTGTATTGCGCCGTTATCGGACCAACTTTAACTTTTACCTGTCCTTTAAAATCATCTCCATCTATCTCTGTTAATTGTGCTCCTGGCATACACGGCGCTATATATTCTACGTCAGTCAAAGTCGCCCACGCCCGTTCGACAGGCACGCTTACTCGAAACTCATTTTTTAATTCCATTGTTGAAGATCCTCCAGGGTGTCGATATCAGCGGGAGAGCCTTCGCAGGGTACCGCCTCAACTAGTTCAGGCCTTGATCGTATTAACAGTCTGGCTCCCTCGTCTCCAAAAGATGGTAAAAGTGGCCATACTTCCCGTGATAAACGGACTGGATTTCTTTGTTTCCCATCATACGAAGCGACTGCTATCGGTGCTCGGGCATCAGCAATCGATTTCCAAGCGATTGGCTCTATTTTCGGTTGATCACCAAGTCCAAAAACGAGCGCTTCGAAGCCCCGAGCGCGAGCCCATTTAGTTGCAACAGATATTGATGAGGCAATACCTCGCACGTAGTCAGGGTTATTGACAATTTCCACGTCAACTTCATTGAGCTCATCGGCAAGATTCACTGCGCCAGTGACTACCAGCACATCGCTAAAACCTGCTTGCATGAGTGAAGCAAGAGCATGAGAAATAACCGACCTACCCTTCAAATCAGCTAACAATTTATGATGCGAGCTCTTAAAGCGCGAACCTGTCCCAGCGGCGAGCAATACGGCTGCAGTTTTCAATTCAACCTACCCCAGTGAAAAAACCAAGAATATTATTAGCCACTTCTTCATAGTGACTGACATGCACATGATGTTTCGCATTGTCAGCAATATAAGTTTTTACTAACGGCGCGCTTTGCTCTATGACCTTCATTCCTTCGCTGTAGTGGGTATCTAGCGAGCCACAAATTTGCAAAATTGGCATGTGTAATCGGCCTAAACCATCCAGTATTAAGGAGTCCTTCTGTCTGCACAATGGTGCGACATAGGATTCTAAGCCAAAGATGTTGGCTGCTTTATCTGTCATTGAATTCCACTTAGTTCGCGCCTTTTCGCGCCTAAATCCTGGACCACTAGCTATCAACACTAGGCTGCGGACAGAATGAGGTTCTCGCACCGCCCTGTATAGCGAAAGATAACCTCCCAGGCTATGTCCGACCAGATGGACATTATATTCCAAGGCAGATTCTCTTAGCCTGACAAGTAAGTAGTCGAAGATCTCACCTACTTTTTCCCGCTCATAGTCTCGTGGATTCCTGCTGTAACCAACCGATTTTCTATGGCCCGGTAAGTCCCATCGCATGACCGTATATCGTTGAGAAAGGCACCTAAATAGTGCGTCCCATGTAGACGCGTCGTCCCCAAATCCGTGGGTAAGCAAAACTGGCGGTCCAGCGCCCGCTATTTGTAGCCAAATTCCGTCAAACATTTCTCCGTCACCGGAGTGGACGATTTTTGACATCAATTTAATATGACTTTGGTAGGCCTAAAACTTTACTCGACACGAAATTCATTACCATTTCTTGACTTACTGGAGCTATTTTCATCAGTCTACTCTCACGCCAATACCTCTCGACGTCATATTCTTTTGCGTATCCAAAACCACCGTGAGTTTGCATCGCCCTATCAGCACACTCGAAAGCTGCTTCTGAAGCTAAATACTTAGCTAAGTTTGCCTGCTCTCCACAATCTAAACCACTGTCGTAGCGCCAAGATGCTTCTCGGATAACGAGCTCTGCTGCCTGAAGACGAGCATGACTATCAGCCAGAGGAAAAGCGATACCTTGATTCTGTCCTATCGGGCGTCCAAAGATTACTCTACTGTTGGCATAATCGACAGCTTTCTTTAGAGCCACTCGGCCGATACCTAATGCTTCAGCTGAAATCAGTATTCGTTCAGGATTCAAGCCATCAAGAATATATCGGAATCCTTCACCTTCTTCGCCAACTCGTCGACTTACCGGAACACGCAGCCCATCGTATCTAACTTCGCAGGACACAACAGCGTTCCGGCCAACCTTTGGGATAGGCGTGATATCAACAGCTGGGTCTTTAAGGTCTACCAAGAGCAACGTCATCCCCTGAGTTGGGCCATCACATTCTTCTTTCGGAGTTGTACGGACCAAAAGTAAGCAAACATCGCAATATGGAGCTTTGGTTGTCCAGACTTTTGCGCCCGTTACTACATATTCATCTCCATCGCGTTCAGCTCGCGTGCGAATCGAGGTTGTGTCCGTTCCGGCATCAGGTTCAGTTACTCCAAAGGCCGCATGGATTGTTCCGTTGGCAACTCCAGGAAGAATTTCGTTCGCCAACTCAGGCGAACCATACTTACGAATCGGCTCCATGCCAAACATTGAGAGGTGCATCGCAGAGCATCCATTCATCGCCGCCCCACTGGCTGCTACCTCTTCAAGAACGATTGAGGCCTCGGTTATTCCCTGGCCACCGCCTCCGTATTCTTCGGGTATGGCAATACCTATCCAACCGCCTTCAGCCATAGCCGCATAAAATTCCCACGGGAATTCGTGCTGATCATCTTTTTCGCGCCAGTATTCATCTGGGAACTGAGCGCACACTCGACGTACGCCCTCTCTTATAGCTTCGTGGTCTTCGTTCTTTGAAAAGTCCATACCAATGAAGTTAGCCGGGAAATCCTCTTACGCGTTATGAAACCTAGACCCAAATTTGAAAACTTATTAGTGGATATGTCCCGTTGTTTGACTCAACCGAGGGGCACTGCGGCCGGTGCGTATAGCTATTATCTCTGCCACGATAGAGACCGCCGTTTCTTCGGGCGTTCGGCCCCCAATATCTAAACCTAACGGCGACATGATACGGCAGAGCTGCTCGTCGGTAACACCTTCCTGGCGGAGTCTATCCACTCTCTTCTCATGAGTTAGCCTCGACCCCATGGCGCCTAAGTAGCCCACACGGGTAGCCAACGAACTCAGAAGAGCCGGAACATCAAACTTTGCGTCGTGAGTCAAAACACAGACAGCGTCACGCTGTCCAAGATCTTCGCCTATTCGCTTCAAAAGCCTGTCGGGCCAATCAACAACTAATTCATCTGCCATAGGGAAACGTCGCCTTGTTACAAAAACTTCACGAGCGTCGCAAACAGTCACTCGAAAACCAAGCAACTTCGACTGTGCTGCTAAAGCTCGCGTGAAATCAACAGCACCGAAAATTATCATTTGCGGACTTCTGCTGTGCGTTTCGATAAAAATACTTAAATCATGTTGTCGAGCTTCACCATCAAGGCCATAGTGGCGGACTTCACTGGTTCCTGCTTCCAACATTCCTAGGGCGTCGCGACTGACCACTCGGTCTAGTTCACTTGATCCGAGGCTGCCTTCAACATTTTCATTACCGAATACAAGCAGTTTCGACCCTACATTTTTACCTTCGATAACTGTCGCTAGTACAACTGGTTCTTCGGCTTGAAGAGCGTTGCGGTAGCTTTCATATATTGAACTCACCAGTTTAGCTCCTCGATAAATAGGTGAATAGTCCCGCCGCACGTCAAACCGACCGAAAATGCTTCATCATCGCTAAATCCAAATGACGTAATGCCGGCATCCCGCTGACCTTCCAATAATTCTAAAGCTTCCATGACGACTGCTCCTTCGACGCAGCCGCCTGATACTGACCCTGCTACCTCACCTAAGCTATTCACGGCCATTGCGGCCCCCGGATCTCTTGGGCCACTGCCTTCTATATCAACGATTCGAGCTACCGCTATTCTTTGTCCGGCAGATCTCCAACGCTCTATATCGGCAAGAATTTCATTCATGCTGTGTCTCCTCAGGTCTACGACGCAATAATTTCTGTAAGACGTTCTAGCGAATCAAACGAGTGTCCTTCAATGAACTCATCTGTGTATGGTAATGCAGCTGCCATGCCTTGGGCTAGGGGCGCGTAACCCGGAGTATATTTTAGTGGGTTTACCCAAATTAGTCGATGAGTTACTCTTTGTAACCGCTCCATTTGCGTTCTCAGAACATCAGGAGACCCGCGATCCCATCCATCTGAAAGAATAACCAAGAGCGCTCCACGGGCGTAGCCCCGTATGCCCCATTCATTATTGAACTCAGTTAGCGTTGCGCCAAGCCGAGTTCCCCCTGACCAATCACGAACAGAGTCCGCAGCAGAACGCAGAGCAGCATCCGGATCGCGTGACGCCAGCTCACGAGTAATTCGCGTTAACCGAGTGCCTACCGTAAAAGCCTCGACGTCAGCTCGACCAACTACGGCGGCATGTGCAAGTCGGATTAGGGCACGAGCATAGGGTTCCATGGACCCTGACACGTCGAGAAGTAGAACTAATCTTCGCGGTCGCGTGTCTTTGCGAGAATATTTAAGATAAACAGGTTCGCCATCTGTTTCAAAGGCTTTTCGAACGCTTTTACTCACATTTAACTTTTTGTTATTTTTCTTTGCATCACGTTTTCTAAGAGAGGCTCGTCTACTAGAACTGAATTTTAGGTTCCCGATTAATTGATGGAGTTCACGAAGTTCACCGCTAGAGCAATCACTAAAGTCCTTGGCTTTCAGCGTTTCTATCCTGCTGAAACGAACAGCTACTTTCGGGCCAGGCGAGTTTGTTTCAGCATCATTATCTATGGACTCTTGTGAAGGATCATCCGTAGCTAAGGTGACCGTGATGGGCGGCATCACAACTTCGATACCCTTAGACCGCTGACCTTCCCAAAATACTGCGAAGGCATGATTATAAATCAATATCTCTTCAGGGTCCTGCAACAGAGTTACTCGACCAGACCAATAAACCGAGCTACGCTTGTCAATACCACTCAAGCGTAACGCCTCAACAAAAAGCATGACGCGACTGACTGGTATAGAGAGCCCAGAACCTCGCAGCACCCGAGCGAATCCGATTGCAATTGTCGATACGCTATTTTGAACCTCAGCACGGTTCTCTGGTCTACCCGCAGAATCAAACATCGCTGACAGCGGACAAAATGATGCCTAGACCCTGGCTAACAACTCGCTCTTGATCCTCTCGATATTTCAAGACAGCACCTAGAGTGGCGCCGAGGCTTTCCTCAGTTAGCTTCGCTTCTCCTAATTTTCCTAAGGCCGTAGCCCAGTCGATAGTTTCAGCTACACCCGGAGGCTTGAACAGTCCGAACGAACGCATCTGCTGAACGGCACCAGCAACTTGGCGCGACAAAACTTCACCCACATCTGGGGCCTTAAGTTTTAAGATATCAATTTCCCTCTCCAGCGTTGGATGCGAAATCCAATGATATAAACACCTTCGTTTTAAAGCATCGTGCACATCTCGCGTTCGATTCGAAGTAATAACCACCAAAGGAAGTTTTTTTGCAGAAATCTGACCTAGCTCAGGAATCGTGACCGAAAATTCCGAGAGAATTTCTAGTAAAAAAGCTTCAAACTCATCATCAGCCCGGTCTATCTCATCTATTAACAGCACCGGGATACCTGCGCCTTGATAGTCAAGCGCTTGTAACAATGGTCTGCGAATTAAGAATTTCTCTGAATAAAGTTCACTTTCCTTAGCCGCACCTGCGGTTTCGTCTTTAGCTAATAACTCCGAGGCTCTCAAATGGAGTAACTGTTTCGGATAGTCCCATTCATATAGCGCTTGAGCTGAATCAATGCCCTCATAACATTGGAGTCGTATTAAATCACCGCCTGTCCAAGTTGACAGCACTTTAGCTAATTCTGTTTTACCAACCCCCGGGTCTCCTTCGAGGAAGAGAGGACGGTTCATCGTCATAGCAAGAAAAACCGCGGTCGTTAGACCTGCATCGGATAAATACCCGTGTTCGCTTAAGGATTCACTTACAGCGGTAGGAGACTCAGGGTTAGTAAACATGCTAACTATAGGTTATTGCTTCCTAACCGCTTCCCGCAAAAAGATGAAAGTGCGTTATTTCTCACATCGGTGCGCTCCATTGAGTAGTTTGCCAACTGGGCCATATCGGAGGACAACATGGATCTTGGAATTAACGGACGTACAGCGGCAGTGGCAGCTGGCTCAGCTGGCTTAGGTTTAGGAGCAGCTAAAGCATTAGCAAAAGAAGGAGTGAGGGTAGCTATTTGCGGTCGCGACAAAACTCGACTCGCTGACGCAGCAAGCCAAATTGATGGAGATGTCGTCACCATCGTTTCGGACATGTCTGATCCTCAAAACGCTTCATCATTTATCCAAGCAGCAACTGAGCAGTTAGGGGCAATCGACATTTTAGTCACTAACGCCGGTGGCCCTCCTCCAGGAACATTCGCTAATACGGACATTAATAATTATCAACAAGCATTCGATATGAACTGCAAAGCGATGATTGAGCTATGCCGAGCTGCTATTCCATCAATGCGAGAACGCGGCTGGGGAAGGGTCTGTGCCATCACTAGTGTCGGCGTGAAACAACCAATAGATTTCTTAATTGCTAGCTCAGTAGCTCGGGCCGGACTAACAAGTTTTCTTAAAATCACAGCAAGAGAAGTTGCAGCAGATGGAGTCACCGTCAACTCAGCGCAGCCAGGAACTCATTGGACAGACAGGGTCGCAAAAATAGTCCCCGACAGAGAGTCAGCAGCAAAAAATATACCTGCGCAAATAACTGGATCTTCCGACGATTTCGGCGCAGCCGTAGCATTTTTGTGCTCCGAGCAAGCCAAATTCATAACAGGCACCGGACTCCTTGTCGATGGAGGACAAGCGAGCGGACTGTTGGACTGATTCTACTTAAAATAGAAAGATGGTGGGCTCCTAGCTAGAAGCCCACCATCCTCATTTAATTTTGATCTAGAGAACTGTCACAGCCCTGAAGCTTGCAGAGCCCGTTTTGTAAGCACACGTGCTAGATGAGCCCTGTATTCTGGCGACGCATTCAAATCAGTTGGGGGATCTGTGTCATCCGCCGCATGCAACGCCGCTTCTTCTGCCTTAGCACCAGATTTGAGCGCCTCTTCCACTCCCTCAGCTCTTATAGGCGTTGATCCCATATTCACCAAAGAAACATTTGTTGAGTCTCCTACTCGAACAGCGGCGACTCCAACAATAGCCCAATCTTGTGCCCGTCTATTAAATTTCTGATAGTTCCAGTTAACACCCGGACTTTTCGGCACCCGAATCTCTGTAAGCATTTCATCTTCGGCCAAAGAAGACTCAAAATAGCCGGTAAAAAAATCCCGAGAACTTATCTCACGAACTCCGCTGGGTCCTTGCGCCACTATCGTTCCACCTAATGCAAGAACTGCGGCAGGAAGGTCAGAAGCAGAGTCCGAATGCGCTAGGGAACCACCAATTGTACCTCTATGTCGCACCTGCGGGTCACCAACTTTACTTGCGACATGAGCCAGTATCGGGCATTCGGCATTAAGCAGAGCGTTTGTTTCCAAGAAACCGTGCTTAGTTAAGGCCCCTATTGACAAATGGTCACCTTGGTCGCGCACATAGCTGAGATCATCTACGCGCCCGATATCAATCAAGACAGTAGGGACCGCTAGTCGAAGCTTCATCATTGGCAGCAACGAGTGGCCGCCAGCCAATAATTTCGCTTCATCTCCGTATTCGCCTAAGAGCGAAATTGCTTCTTGAGCTGAATGAGCTCTGACATAGTCAAAGGCTGCAGGAATCATCTAACAAACCTTTCTTAGAGCAAATCTTGGCCACTGCAGGCCAGAACTGATTTCACAATGTTGTGATAACCGGTGCATCGACACAGGTTGCCTTCCAGACCTTCACGTACTTCAATTTCAGTTGGTGAAGGATTTTCCTTAAGCAATGAGCATGCCGCCATCACCATGCCTGGTGTGCAGTAACCACATTGAAGGCCATGATTTTCACGAAAGCTTTCCTGCATAGGATGAAGCTCGGTCGCCGAAGGAGCTAGCCCTTCGATTGTAACCACATCTTGTCCATCGGCTTGCACAGCCAACATGGTGCAGGACTTAACAGATTCACCATTTACATGAACTGTACAAGCGCCACATGATGACGTATCACAGCCAACGTTAGTTCCAGTCAACCCTAATTCTTCTCTCAGATAGTAGACAAGTAACGTTCTGGGTTCGACTTCATCACTCTTAGTACCGCCATTAACGGTGACGCTGATTTCCACAGTGTCCCCCTTTTCATCTCGTGCAAAGATAAAACTACTCGCATCTGCTCCCAAAACCATGCTTGATAGAACACTGAGAAGGTTAAATCTTGCTCAATCGTTAGTTACCTCACGGTAAAACCCATCGGAGAAAACTTCAGAATGATTATTCGAAGACTTTGATTACCAAGACTCTTAATTAAAAAGTTGTTCAGTTATGTGAACAGGATTGAGCCTTTTGAGCGTGGTTTCGGCTACACGAGGCCTTAACATTAAAGACAATGTAGGGCCTCAGCTCAAAGCTCTCAGCACCTCAGATATTTAAGTCTCAAACACCGTCACAACGTTCAAAAATAGTGACATTCAAGGCAGGTAACCAATGGTGGCTCAGATGGAACAGCACGTGCTCGAAGTAAATGGAACCAAAAAACAAATATTGTTGAACGCGCGAACCCTGTTCGCGACCCATGGGTATGATGGAACCTCTATTCGGCAGCTAACTTCGAGCTTAAATATTACGCCTGCGGCACTCTACTATCACTTTGCCAGCAAGAATGACGTACTCGAAGCTGTGGCACAAAACCTTTACGAACGATCTGCAGAACTTCTCGAAAGAATCGAGAGTTACGATGCAAGTCCTCAAATGCTCAAGAAAACACTCTCAGAATATTATGATGTTCTAGCTGAAGATATTGATGTTTTTGTTCTTATCTACAATGACGCAGCAATTCAACATAGCCCAGTCGGCAAGAGACTACGAAAACAGGCTAAACAGTTTTTCACTCACTTAGTTGGCGATAACCCTTCTGTTGAAGACCGTATGCGAGCTGCTGGTTCGGTTGGGATTATAAGATTATCGCTACAGCAAGTTGGGTCAGATTTTGAGATACATAGGTCTAAAATAGTAGAACGGGCCCTTACAGTAATGACTGACTAGACCTGTTACCCCAAATACCGACGAAGCCCACTCCAAGCGAAAGCTCCAAGCGAAAGAACAATCAGTAATAGAGCTATTAAACCGTCTATGGTTTCAGCACTTGTCACCCCAACATCCATGAAGCTCTGTCGAGCAAGGCCTAAGACTTCTGTGACTGGATTTCGCTGCGCAATTGTTTGCAACCACCCAGTTGAAACGTTTAGCGGCACCTGCGCAGTAGAAGTAAATAGGGCCATAAAAACGCCGATTGGGAAAAGCGGAGCGATCCGTTGATCTTTAAATCTGTATACCAACCCTAGCGCCCAGCAAGAGGACGCCAAACACATCCCGACAACTGCGGTGTACAACCAGAAAAATCCCATAATACCACTGGTCGGACGAGCACCAAAGATTAGTCCTACAGCCAGTACAACAGTTGACACGAAAAGAGCTCTTAAAAGACCCCCGAATATGCTTCCCACAAGTATTGCGATACGGCTAACAGGGGACATCATCAAACGATCAAAAAAGCCGTTGCTAATATCAAGCGAAGTTGAAAAACCAACTCCGATCCCCGCAAATGAAGCACCCTGCAGCATCATGAACGGCACATACCAATTCTCTATCGAGGATGTTCCGAAACCGCCGAGTGTGATAACTCCAGCGTAAAGACCGATGTATATAACAAAAAAGAAAGTCGGGAAAAAAACTGACTGAATTAGAACGGAGGGCATTCTGATTGTTCGAATAACGCCTCTGCCAGCAATACCAACTATTGACAGCATCATTTTTTGATTCTCGCCGACAGCGCCACCAATGACGTTCCCACGAAAACAAAAAATAGAACAGCGGAAACTACAACCGCTGAAGCAGCTTTAGCAAAATCCCAACCGACTATATGCAGATGGCGCATCCCATCGACCATCGTTGACAACGGATTAATACTAGCTACGACTTCAAACCATCCCCCACTAATTTGTGGAGGAAAAAACGCTGACGACAAGAAAACAAGAGCGAAAAAAATCGGAAAAAATCCATTAACTGCCTCAACAGATCCAGTGTGTAAGCCAACCGTTACAGCAAATGCTCCGACCGCCCCTCCTAAAAATCCAGCAACTAAAAGCGTCACTGCCAACCCTGAGATGCCTCCTCTCATCGTCGCCCCGAAACACATTAAAATTACCGTGAACAAAAGCGCCTGCATCGCTGCTAGGAGAACCGTTCCTGCGAGACGCCCGAAAACTAGCGATAAGCGAGATATCGGGGAAGCCAAGAAACGATCAAAAAATCCAGATTCGATGTCAATAGCAACATCAGTCCCGGCAGAGGTTGAACCAAACATCACCCCTTGCAAGATCGTTGCAGCTAATAAAAACGCCACGAACGATGACACTTCAGGGAATCCAGGTATCGCTCGAGTCTTTTCAAATGCAGCGCTACTCAAAGCAGTAAAAAATAGCGGGAAAGCTAGAGATGGCACCCAAGCTTGGGGCTGACGAATCACGCCTCTAACGGACCGAGCAGCAACAGCTTTAATTTGAGCGCTACTCATGACCATCTTTTTCTGAGCCTTCAAGACGGCGCCCAGTGGCTTCAGCAAAGACATCTTCAAGACTTGGTGGATCTAACTCAATATGAAAGATCTGAATACCTGCATCATCAAGCGCCCGCACTGCTGCAGCCATGTTTTCTCCTCCGCCTCTAAGACCTAATGCTATTCGTCCTTGCAACGATGGTCGACGTGGTCCTAAAGCCGTGAGCGCTAACGCAGCTGCTTCTACATTTTTTTCTCCCACTTCGATCCTGATGGTCGGATCACCTATCGCTTCTTTGAGAGTTGCTGGCCTACCTTCTCGGACAATTGAGCCGCCATCGATAATAGCTATCCGGTCTGCAAGCTGATCGGCTTCCTCTAGGTACTGCGTAGTCAACAGAACAGTAGTCCCGAACTCTTTATTTAGACGGCGTACTTCATCCCATAAAGCAGACCTGCTGGTGGGATCTAACCCAGTCGTTGGTTCATCTAAAAATAGAACCGTTGGTTCGTGGATCAAAGACATAGCAAGATCCAGCCGACGTCTCATACCACCCGAGTACTGAGCCACTCGCTTATCACTAGCTCCTTTAAGCCCCACGCGCTCTAAGAGCTCTTCGCTCTTTACTTTGCTACGTTTCCTGCTAACACCATGCAGAACGGCTTGCAACTTCAACAATTCTCTGCCTGTCATAATCGGATCAATCGCAGCGTCTTGGAGCGCCACTCCAATGGAGCGACGAACCATATCGGCTTCAGACACAACGTCATATCCGGCAACACGCGCTCTACCACTTGTGGGCGTCATTAAAGTAGTGAGCATCCGTACCGTCGTAGATTTACCAGCGCCATTTGGACCAAGGAATCCAAAAATTTGTCCTGCGGCAACCTCCAAATTAATATTGTCGACTGCTGAGAGTGAGCCAAACTTACGACATAAATTCTCAACAAATATCGGGGATTCTTTAGACATAATTAGCCGTCCTAATTACCTACGAGTAAATGACGTAAGCCAGGTAATGGCCAGTTAAGTGGCAAGTGAAGAGCAGTCGACGGATCGACGCTTAGACGATAAAGCTTGTCCCCTTCGCGAATAAGAGACATATCTTCTCGAGCTATTCTCTCAACGATTACTTTGTCGGTTGCGAGTTCAACTTGTTCCTTAAGAGCAGCTATTTCACTTTGAATCGCTTCCAAGGTTACAGCTGCTTCCCTAACATCTTCACGCCGGTCAAGATATTGTCTAACCGGAAGAATTGAGAATACAAGCAAAACTAACGCAGCCAGAGTTAGTGAACCTGCGGAGATACGGCGGATCCATCTATTATTTTTTTTGGCTCTGCGAAGAATAGCAATCGGATTTTTCCAAAGCAATCTCTTTAGGATTGGATCAGACTGAGGACCTTCAATATTATCGCTCATTTTTTGCCATGGGGAAGGCTACTCTCATATTTCGCTGATTCGCCCAATAGTTCCTCTATACGCAACAACTGGTTGTACTTTGCAACTCGGTCAGATCGGGCAGGCGCTCCAGTTTTTATTTGCCCGCAGTTAGTTGCAACTGCCAAATCAGCAATGGTGGTGTCCTCAGTTTCGCCGGAGCGGTGAGACATCACGCTGCTATAGCCATTACTCTTTGCCAATTCCACAGTTTCAAGCGTCTCAGTCAAAGTACCGATCTGGTTTACTTTAACTAAAATACTATTAGCAATACCTTTATCGATTCCCGTACTCAGTCTTTCAGTATTTGTAACGAATAAGTCATCGCCCACTAGTTGAATTTTAGTCCCGAGTGATTTAGTCAATCGGGACCAGCCATCCCAGTCATCTTCGTCCATACCATCTTCGATCGAGACAATCGGGTAACGGTCGCACAAGTCACTTAGATACTCAACGAATTCATTCGAGCTGAGAGATCGCTTCTCGCCTGCCAAGGTATATTTACCGTCATCAAAAAATTCTGAGGACGCAACGTCTAACGTCAAAGCTATATCTTTGCCTGGCTCGAACCCGGCGCGGTCTATGGCTTCCACAAGAAGCCCAAGAGCTTCTTCGTTAGATCCTAGGTCAGGAGCAAAACCACCTTCGTCACCTATCGCAGTCGCTAGACCCCGATTAGCTAAAACATTTTTCAGAACATGATAGGTCTCAACTCCCCATCGTAAGCCTTCCGAAAAAGACACTGCCCCGATTGGCATAATCATGAACTCCTGGATATCCACGTTATTATCAGCGTGCTCGCCTCCATTAATTACATTCATCATGGGGATCGGCAGAAGATGAGCATTGGGGCCTCCGATATATCGATACAGAGGCACTCGCAACTCGGCACTTGCCGCATGCGCTGCAGCCAGAGACACGCCTAAAATCGCATTAGCTCCTAAGCGACTTTTGTTTGCAGTCCCATCGAGGTCTTTCATGATTTGGTCAATATGGCGTTGCCCCAAACCATCAACTCCAACTAATGATTCAAAAATTTCAGAGTTAATGTTTCCTACTGCAGCTAGCACAGACTTGCCGCCGTATGAATCATCATTATCTCGCAGTTCCATAGCCTCGAACTTGCCGGTCGAAGCTCCAGATGGGACCTGGGCGCGTCCTACTGCGCCGGAGGTAAGGTGAACTTCTGCTTCAACGGTCGGGTTGCCACGCGAGTCAATCACTTGACGGCCTAGAACATTTTTAATAGCGCTCACTATAAATCTCCCACAACATAAAATGTTATATCGGGCCAACGATCGTAGCCGCAGTAACAAAATTTTTGAGCTTTCATTTATTTTCTTTCTTCTGCTTTAATGGCAGTCCATTGAATTCGAAGTTCATCAAGATCAGGCATCTTCTCGTCGGGATTTCGGTCGAAAACATGAGGATGGCGCCTCACCATTTTTTTGCGAAGTTCCTCGATTATTTCTACAAGGGTAAAGGTGCTTTCTTCCTCACCAATCGCCGCATGTAGAAGGACTTGGAATAGAAGATCACCAAGTTCCTCGACAAGCGATGCTGTAGACGTCTCACCTGCATCAATCAATAAAAGTACCTCAGCCACCTCGTTTGCTTCCTCGAGCACATACTCTGCAAGGCTTCCATGCGTTTGCGATCGGTCCCATGGGCACTCGGCTCGAAGCGTTTGC
>CAJQGN010000070.1 GCA_905477545.1 uncultured Acidimicrobiales bacterium
GTACCTATCTGGAACCCGGAGTCGAACGAATTTGGATGGAGCTCTTATCTAGGAAATTTATTTGAAACGGACGATGTTCCAACATACGCTGCGCCATCTCGAGAAAATGACCTTTCTGGTCTACCGCCAACCTATGTAATGGTTGGAACACTCGATGGTTTCGCCGACGAAGATATTGCTTATGCCCAAAGATTGAACCAGTGCGGAGTTGACACAGAACTGCATGTTTACCCAGGGGCTCCACATGGATTTGACGGGTTTGCTGGCAACGCTCCCGTAGCGCGAAAAGCTCGCCAAGACATAAATGCTTGGCTTGAGAAAAGACTAAAATAACAAACGAACCGGCCGGCAGAGCTAAAGTAAACAAGCTCTACCGGCCGTATTCGTAGCTAATTTTTGTTCAGATTATACAGCTCTTACGTTCTGAGCTTCATCACCTTTACGTCCAGGACCGATGTCAAAAGAAACGGCCTGACCTTCTTCAAGGGAACGGTAACCGTCACCCTCAATATTTGAATAATGTACGAAAACGTCTTCGCCATCATCGCGAGAAATGAAACCGAAGCCCTTCTCTGAGTTGAAAAACTTCACAGTACCTTGGGCCACTGGGCCCTCCTCATATATAAAATTGAAGCCGCTTTCGACTTCGTCTACTTAAAGACTACGGGAACAGACGCCAGATGCACACCTAAAACTTCTTAGAGTGTGCATTTTATTGTTTTACATAGAAAGACTCACGAGCCTGGGAAGGCGAAACAATTGGAATTTCGTCCTCGGCTAACGGCTGCATGTACTGTTTTCTAGCTAACGCTGCGGCTATATAAGGCGCTAGCTCAGCATCTTTTGCTGCGACTCGTTCATCGCGAGTGGGCGCAAATTCGGGAAGTACTTTCTCCGCAAATAGCTCAAGGCTTTCACAAATATGCTTATGCTCGTTTTTCCCACCTTGTTGCAAAAATATTACCTGATCAACGCCAGCGGACTCAAAGTCTTTAACTAATGCTGTGTAATCGTCTGGGGTTCCTATCCCGGGTGCTCCGATCAAAGGGAGGTCATCTCCGCGAAGCTCCTCGTATTCGCCCCACAAGTTACTGCGCCCTGGTCGAGTTTCGTTGGCGACTAGAGCATTGACGGCATAACGAAAAAATTGAAAACCATCTTGTCCTCGCCGCATAGCTTCCCTCGGGTCCTCATGTAGAGAGAAGCCAGCGACCATCGCCAAGTTAGCATTCACTGAATGTCCGATTGGAACGCACTCATCGCTCTTAATGATGTCGTAATAAGTGTCAGCCCATGTCTTGGCCTCATCGGGATCAACGAAACTAAATGCAAGAGCGCCTAAGCCATTACGTGCAGCTACTTCAATGGTTCCTCTGTTAGTGCAAGCGATCCACATAGGTGGGTGCGGTTTTTGTAATGGCTTTGGAACAACGTTCCTGCAGGGCATCGAGAAGCCCTCACCTTCGTAGCCTGGATAAGGTTGCATCACCATCATGTTGGCTATCTGTTCGGCGGCTTCTAGAGAAAGTTCTCGTTTGCGACGAGCGTTAATGTCGTAACCATGAAGCTCAAGCCTCGTGGCCCCTTCTCCAATTCCAAATTCTGCTCGCCCTCCCGAGATAAGGTCGAGCATTGCTACGGTTTCGGCTGTTCGAGATGGGTGGTTGTAGTTTGGGATAACTTGACGGATGCCGAGCCCGATTCGAATACGTTGCGTTTGAGCGGCTAGCGAAGCAAGGAAAACGTCAGAGGCTGAACAATGAGAGTATTCTTCGAGAAAATGGTGCTCAACTGCCCAGGCATGGTCGATTCCGATTTGGTCGGCTAAAATTATTTGCTCGGTGGCTTCGTTAATAAGCCGAAGTTCAGATTCCTGATCCCATGGTTTCGGTAGTTGAAGTTCGTAAAGCATTCCAAATTTCATTCGAATTCCCCTCGTGTCTTGACTCCAATAAACTTTAGTACGGTTATATGCCCTAGACCATCGTTAGTCTGGCTGCGTTTTTAGCACGCCTTATATGAACGGGTACGCCTAGAACGGAGCCGTTATTGCAGGGAGCTAATGAGATCTTTCAAAAGATCGTGGTCATCTGGTGTTTCTAACGGTATCGAAAATTCGGTAGAGGAAACCAAGTCGTTGTAGCGATTCGATATCACCTGTCCGATCTCATCGTAAGTTCCGACGCATGCGTACTCGTACAAGATCTCATCTGTGATTCGGTCAGGCATTTCATCCCAGCTCTGTTTCCGCGATAGGCTCGATAGTTCTAGACATAAATCTTCTAAACCATTGATCGCAAAAGCGGGACGGTATGCAGGAGTCGAAGCATAAAAAGCTACGCGCGCTCTTACTTCTTCAATGCGCGCGGCTAAGAGCTGGTCGTTTGCAGCAGTAGCCACGAGCGGAGCGACTGAAATATTAATATTTTTTGATTCCCTGTTTGTCTTATGGCAACCACGCTCAATGGCTGGAACCATAACGCTTGAAATGTATTTGGGTGTGCATATCGGGTGTGGGCGGACACCGTCAGCCACTTCACCCGCTACCTCACACATGTAAGGTTTAACTGCGGCTAAGGTAATCGGTATTGCAGGGTGTTCGATCGGGCCAGGGTCGAATAGAGGAACCATGAGGCTTATGTCGTAGCGGTCACCGTGGTGAGAGGGCTGATCTCCTTCTTGCCAACATCTCCAAAGCTCACGAACTGCGAGAACGTATTCACGTATCCAAGGCCCTGCGGCGAACCATTCCATGCCGAACCGGCGCTCGATGTGGCCCTTTACTTGGGTTCCGAGCCCTAAATTTAGGCGTCCGCCCGACAATGCCTGCAAGGTCCAGGCAGCCTGCGCTGTCACAGTTGGGCTTCGGGGGAAGGCTATAGCTACAGCGGTATGCAATTCAACCGAGTTTGTTGCCTGAGCACCTAATGCCAATTGCACAAAAGGATCTAGTTTTGTTTCTGTAACTGATAGGGCGTTATACCCAAGTGCTTCAACTAGTTCACACTGATTAAAAAATTTACTCAGGTCAATCGCATCGCGCGCTGCGCGCAGGCCGGGATCGAGCTTCCCGAATGGAAGAACCGTTTCGACTTTCATAGGTCGGCCTTTCACAGCCCATTTACAAGGCTTCGGAATCAATTTCGCTGAGCGACACAAAAAGCATAGTCGAATTCGCCGTTAGTAAAACGTCCTTGGCATGCACCGTGTAGTCGATAGCCGTAATAGGGAGAGGCTTAAGGGAGCTATTTTTTCCCTGGTCTGGGTTGGTGACCCCGATCTGGTATCGGAAATTACGAAAATCGGTCGTGCCTTGTATCGGCCAGTCTGTCACTACTGCTGCAAGAAAAATCCAAATTGCCCATTGATAACTACGAACTTCTCCTACCGGTACTTCGAAATAGTGCGCTTTGCCTTCGTTGCTAGTGCGACGACTGGAACCAAGAGAACCAATATTGAGAGGGTCAGGTAATAGATCAGTGGTGCCGCTGCAATCAGAGATCACCGTTGGAAGTCAGGTACTTTATTATTTCTTAGTTACTTGCCAGATGTGGAGCAGAGTTAGTCTTGAGTGTGTGACGATGGGGATGTGTCTCCAGCAAAATATTTGACGAAGGCATCTACTGGCCAAGTTGCTCCTTCCGTCTTTTCAGTTACTCCAGACCTCTCGACAAGTGCAAATTTCTTACGAAGTGATTCGATATCGCGAAGAACATGGCTTTCATTAATATTTGTTGCATTGGCTTCTATGGTTGCGCAAGGCTTTGGGCGATTCACCTTTCCAGTGCTTTTGAAAGCTATCGAAAATGAGATGCTGGGTTCCTATACCCTCGCTGGACTTTTGAGCAACGTGCCCCTAGTCGCTTATTTGATAGGAACGGCGATCGTCTCAGTGGCTTCAACGAGAATAGAGGCAGCTCGTTTGGTTAAAATCGGTGTGTCAATGTCTTTCGCCGGGTTAGCTTCAATGGCTCTCGCTCCGAACGTAGGGTTTTTGTGCTTGGGGCTTTTCGTAGCTGGATTTGGAGCGGCAGCCGTTTGGGTACCAGCGCCCGGTATCGCGGCCGCACTTGTCGGCGCGAAACGTGGAGGAATGGCCATCGGTCTTGTTGGTTCGGGCATCGGCACTGGAATATTGGTTGCGGGGCCGCTTACCAATTCTGTGCGAGCAGTGACTCATGACGAAGGAGCTTGGAGGCCGGTGTATGGGATACAAGCAGGCGTGGCAATTTTTGTTCTTATAGGACTTTTCGCTGTTCTGAGGGTTGGAGTCAAAGGCGAGGTTGGTGAGAAGGTTGCGATCTCAGTCCTAACAACAGTTCCAAATTGGAAATGGATACTTGCATCGTTCGCTGTTTTTGGAATTGCTTACTCTTTGTATTTTTACTTTTTACCAACGCAGCTATTGTCCAATGGGTGGAGTGCGCAGTCGTCAACTTTGGTGTTTTCGTTGCTGGGACTGTCAAGCATCTTTGGCGGTGTGGTGTTTGGTCGAATATCTGATCATTATTCTCGACGGCTGACAATGGGGTCTGGCTTTATGTTGATGTCAACAGCGCCAATACTTAGTCTCTCTGAAATAAAACCTTTAGTCATAGTAGGTGCTGTAAGTTTTGGTCTTTGTGTTGCTGGAGTTCCGACAACAATTGGGGCCATGCTCTCTGACTCTTTATCAGGTCGTTCCTTTGCTACTGCCTTTGGCACAATCACTTTGGGCTTTGGTATAGCTCAGCTTATTGGACCACCTTTTGCCGGTTGGGTCGGCGACCAGACCGGATCATTCGCAATTCCGTTTATGGTTGCATCGGCGTTGGCCCTAGTCGCCGCGAGTTTTGCGATATGGATGCAGCCAGTCGAAAAAAACTGAGTTGACAATTTATTGTCGTTTCTGCTCAGCTAACCCAATATTTCAGATTGCTTCCAAGAGTTCACTGGCTTGAGAGGCCAGCGTCATTTTGGAGCTCTTGAGATCGATAGCTTCTGTCATCGTAAAGTTTCCTGAAAGTCCTCGAAGCGCTTTCATGGCGTCTTCTGGTTCAGTGTTCTCTATTTCATAAATAGCCAGGTACTTATGTTCAGTAATCGCAGGCAAGATATCTGAAACTTTAAAACGTTGAGCCCTAACGAAACCATCAGTCGTTAGAACTTCAGCTAAGTGGACATTGTTATACCAGTCGTTGTACTGCTCTTCGTTGCCCTCAGTTGGGTTGGTAAAAACTAGTAGGACGTGTTTGGTCATGTCAGCAACCTTTGACAGTTAGGAATCATTTTGTTGAGAGTGAAACCTACAACCAAAATACTTTTATGTCAGAGTTACGACTGCCTGAAGCTGGAGTCGTTCAAACAAAACTAAGTTCAGCCGAAGGCAAAGCTGAGAAAAGAAATACATGGGATCAACTGTCGCGATGAAGCTATGTCTTCGTCGGGTATCATTGTGGCGGTTGCGAAATGGTGACTCTGCCAGGCTTCTAACGGTTTAGAACAAGTCGAATGAGCAACTTTTGATGCGAGGATTTCTCAGTGCCTACGAGTTTCAGCGATCTTGGCGTGCCTGCGGTTATAGCGCGTGCGTTATCTGCACACGGAATAACTGCGCCGTTCACTATCCAATCTGCAACCATTCCTGATGGCCTAGCTGGTCGAGACATCTGTGGTCGCGCTCCTACTGGTTCAGGTAAAACAATTGCCTTCGGTATTCCCTTAGTTGCCCGTACGGCAGGTTCTAGACCCAAGGCACCTGCTGCTTTGGTGCTTGCCCCGACGCGTGAGCTAGCAGAACAAATAGCCGGAGAGCTTCGTCCCATGGCGCAAGCATTAGATCTGTGGGTGATGGCGGCATATGGAGGCACTAACATCAACCGTCAGATCGATCGTCTGGCAAAAGGTGTCGATATTCTGGTTGCGTGTCCAGGAAGACTTCATGATCTGTTAGACCGTAAAGCATTGACACTTAGTTCTGTTTCCACTGTTGTCATTGATGAAGCTGATCGTATGGCTGACATGGGTTTTCTCCCCGACGTTCGTCGGATCTTAGATCTGACGAACAAAAATCGTCAGACTCTGTTGTTCTCAGCAACTCTTGATGGGGACGTTGCGGCGTTAACTCGTGATTATCAAACTGACCCCGTCCGACATGAAATTGGTGATGCGGCGCCAGACGTGCACTCAATGAACCACTATTTTTGGAGCGTTGACCGTCCTTCCAGAATCGTGG
>CAJQGN010000071.1 GCA_905477545.1 uncultured Acidimicrobiales bacterium
CTCATCTGAGAGTGAAGTAAAGTCTTCAGCGCGTCAATATCCTTATCGATCATCGCTTGCCAGCGGCGTTCTTCCATCAGTTCTATTTCAGCTGTCATTGACTCAACATTAGTAGTTTTTGCACCCTTCGATACTCGAAGTGTGTTTAAGCATCTTCAGACAATGTCAAACTTTGCAAGTTTTTAGAAGCCTCCGAAGTCCTTTGTCTAACCAAAGCAGCACCCGGCTACCTGCCTCGAAACTCTATGGGTTAGTGCAGATTAGGCGTGAAGGGAGTCTTAGCGTCATGCCCTAGTTTGTAGCTTGCTCTTGCTCCCATTTTCCAGGCCTTGTACATATTGCCCTGCTGAGCGCTGGAATTAACAGTTACCAGTTGTTGGTGTTTGATTTAGCTAGGCTCCTACTCATGAAAAGAACTGTGCTGATAGTGATGAGCGTCGTGACGTTGTTGGCTGCGTGTTCATCCAATTCATCACAATTAGCTACCCCAATTGTTTCAACAACTACTGCGCCAGAATCATTAGAACCAGTCGAAAAAGCGCCTGAACAGCAATTCATTGAAGACATGTGGGATCAACAAGCGGCACGACCAGGTGCCGATATTGAAAAGGTTTTTCGGTTATATCAAGAGAAGGCCGCAATAGGCCCAAAAAACATGGCGTGCTGGGATCCGCAAAACATCGAGGCAGATGTTTGTACTGAGTTAGTCAAGTCAATGGTGCTTCTTGACGTCCATCTGAAGGAGATAATTCCATTGCTTGATTCATTGGAGTTACCCTGGCGTCTTGTTGTACGTGACTGTGAGCCGCAAGTTGTGACAAAAGATATTCAAGCTGGTCGTGTCAACCTTGAAACTATCGATGATGTCATTACCGGTTACTTTGTTGAACGAGCCGAGGGTTCCTGGTATAGCGAAGTTGTTGAGCCACCGAGATGTGGGAGTAGCTCTGAGTAACTACTTGGATTAATTTGTCTTTCCTGCGATCCGTAATGATCCGGTATTCGTCGTATCCAGCAGATTAAACACACAAAGGCCAAGGTCAGCATCGTGGAGCGATGCCCAAGTGATTATTAGGGCTACACAAACTCGATGTTGGCTCTCAGTAACGCATCGAAGATTTTCTATTACATTTTTTGCATTGGCTATCACTAAATTAATCTGTTGGTGCAATTTAAGGACCGAGCATTAGCCTCAGATTCATCTTCTAAAACTTTGATTGGATAATTATGTCGAGCGATGGCCCTGACCATATGTCTTCCCAAGACTTCCGCCGACACGGGTACGCCCTCATAGATTGGATAGCCAATTATTGGGAAGGAGTCGAAAGCATGCCCGTTCTTGCTGACGTTGCGCCTGGCGAAATTCGTAGCCGGTTACCCAATTTCGCCCCTGAGGCGCCGGAACCATTTGAAAGCATTCTGAGCGATCTTGACAAAATTGTTCTTCCCGGAATAACTCACTGGCAGAATCCAAACTGGTTCGCCTATTTTCCCGCTAATAGCTCTCCCCCGTCGGTATTAGCAGAACTTGTCTCAGCCGGGCTTGGTGTCCAGGGGATGCTTTGGTCCACATCTCCGGCAGTTACAGAAATCGAAACTCAAGTAATGGATTGGCTAGTGGATTTACTTGACTTGCCGCAACCCTGGAAGACCACCAGCGAAGGCGGTGGTGTTTTGCAAATGAGTGCGTCCGACTCTACTCATACGGCGCTGGTAGTGGCTCGCCACAAAGCCTCCGCTGTCAACAACGTCGATGCCAGCTCAATGGTTGTTTACACGTCATCTCAAGCACATAGTTCAATCGAGAAGGGTGCGAGAATTGCCGGTTATGGACATATCCGGCTAATCGAAGTTGACGCAAACCAGGCTATGGTCTCCTCGGCTCTCGATGCAGCGATACGCAAAGACTTAGATTCTGGATTAACACCGGTTTTCGTCGGAGCTGCAGTTGGCACAACAGGAACGACCGGAGTTGACCCAATTCGAGAAATTGGAATCATAGCTGCTACCCACAACTTGTGGTTACACGTCGATGCCGCTTATGCAGGTTCAGCAATGATTTGTGCCGAGTTTCGACATCACCAAGATGGGCTGGAACTTGCACATAGCTACACATTTAATCCGCACAAATGGATGATGGTCAATTTCGATTGTTCGGCTTTTTTTGTTTCAGACCGGAAGCCACTCATCGACTGTCTTAGTATTTTGCCACCATATCTCAAGGATGAAGCTAGTGAATCTGGCGCGGTGATTGATTACCGAGACTGGCACGTTCCACTCGGAAGACGATTTAGAGCTCTCAAACTCTGGTGGGTCTTAAGATCTTATGGAGCCGAAGGAATTCGAGAAATGATCCGACACCATGTCTCTCTGGCAGATTATTTTGCATCACTCATAATAAAAGACTCAAGATTTGAGCTTGTCGCTCCGCATCCATTTGCTTTGGTTTGTTTTCGTTGTACCGCAGGTCGGGAGGCTACACAAGCATTGACAGCAGCGGTCAACGCCACAGGAAATTTCTACTGGACGGGCTCGACTCTTAATGATGAGCCAATGATCCGAGTTTCCATTGGGCAGACCAAGACGACAAAGGAACATGTTGACCGATTATGGAAAACACTGTCTGATTTGGCTTAAGACACCGAACGTGCAGAATAACTAGCGTTGAACGAAGTGCCTGAAGCATTCGAAAAGTACGTATTAATTGAGTGGGTCGGCTAGGCACCTACCAAGCATGCAAAAATGCTGCTCTGGCGATCAGATGGCGAAACCACCAGTTTTGGTTTCCAGGTATTCCGCAATCCCTTCATGGCCACCTTCACGTCCGATTCCTGAATCGCCCATGCCTCCAAACGGAACAGAAGCCGAAGTTGGGTTGACATCGTTGATACCAATTATGCCGAATCGCAACCCTTCGAATGCTCGCATAGCCACTCCTATTTCCTTCGTGTACACGTATGCTGCTAGGCCGTAATTAGTGTCGTTCGCCATCTCGATTACCTGTTCGGGGTCTTCATAGGTAATCACCGGTGCCACTGGACCGAAAGTCTCTTCCCTGTAGATGTTCATCTCAGGCTTTATATCTGTCAAAACAGTCGGTGCATAGAAATGGCCATTCCTATGCTCGGCGTCAACGAGACGCATTCCTCCGACAGGAATACCCGCTCCCTTACTTCTAGCATCTTCCACTTGCGTCTCAACTTTAGCCACAGCGGCTTCGTTAATCAGCGGCCCAACGCCTACACCATCGTGCAGGCCGTTTCCGGTCTGGAGTCTGTCGACACGACTACAAAGAGTTTCTTGAAATAAATCAGCAAGAGACGATGGCACATAGAGTCTGTTCGGACTGATACACGCTTGGCCTGCATTCAAAAACTTTAACGCAGCAGCTCCTTTCGCCGCATGAACCGGGTCTGCATCGGGAAAAACTATGAACGGGGCGTGGCCACCTAACTCCACTGAAACTCTTTGGAGGTTCGAAGCCGCTTTCGCAGCAAGAACTCTTCCAACCGCTGTGCTCCCGGTAAAGGTAAGTTTCGCAACCCTTGGGTCACTAGTGAATATGTCTCCAACGGGAGCAGGGTTTGATGTGGTAACCATATTGATTACTCCGTTTGGGAGTCCGGCATCTGTGAGCACATCAAGAGTCGCTTTAGCGCACAACGGTGTTGCTTCAGCGGGTTTAAGAACAACTG
>CAJQGN010000072.1 GCA_905477545.1 uncultured Acidimicrobiales bacterium
AAATGTCTGGGACTATTCGACTGTTGGCATTGGGGTAGGCCTAACGGTTGGTCCCGTAGCGGCCTTTACTTCGATCATAATTTTCAGTCGAGTAGCTGATCGTGTCGGCCCGATTAGGCTTTGTCGTCTTGGAGCTTGCCTGCAAATTCTGGCTATCGGTTGGCAGCTGGTTCGTCTAGGGAGCGACGTTAACTACTGGGCTGATCTGGCTCCTGGGATTATGTTGTTAGGTTTTGGTTGGGGAATGAGTGTGCCTCTTTTGAATGGCATAGCGCTTGCATGGGTGGAGGAATCATTTTTTGGTGAGACCAATGGTCTGTTTAGCACCGTACGATACGCTTCGGCTGCGATAGGAACAGCAGCTGTTTTTGCGATACTAACAACAACTGTTGGCGAATTAGCATTGCCATATTACGACAGGATCCTGGGATTCTTCTTAGTAACGACAGTTCTAGCGGCGTTATCTCTTTGGATTCCGATCGGTAAACTATCAAAAAAGTAGTGATTATTGATCTTGAGCAGAAACGATTAGCCTTGTCGGGTTGATCTGGGTGGTTTAGCTGTCAAGCTGTATGCATGCAGGTTCAAGATTTTCTCGGATGGGCTGCCTACGCTGCCGTAGCTTGTAACGCTGTGACGTTAGCTGTGATTTTTGACTTGAGTTTGAGTTCCAAGTTGCGGTTGCCCGGATTATCCCTAGTCCGCCGGTTCGCTGGGGAAATTGTTGTGTTCCTCACGATCGGAGCAACGCTCGGGTCATTGTATCTTTCCGAAATCGGGAACCTAATTCCTTGTCGGTACTGCTGGATCCAGCGAATTGCTATGTATCCGCTTGCGCTGATTCTGAGTATCGCGTGGCTGACCCGAGACAAGGGTGTTCGTAAATACGCTGTGCCTTTGAGCTTAGGAGGGTTAGCGTTTTCCTCTTGGCATTATCTTTTGCATGTCTTCCCAAGTCTCGAAGAGTCGACTGCTTGCAACTTATTGAATCCATGCACAATTAAGTACATTTGGAAATTCGGGTTTGTTTCTATCCCGTATATGGCAGCAAGCGTTTTCTTGTTGGTTGCTCTGCTGCTCGTTGGATATCGAAATAATCGTCACAGGATAGGATAATTGAAGGCTTCTGCTGGCACATACCAGATTTTATTAATTATCGGCGCCTAAGATTTGCGCCTCCGGCAGGATTCGAACCTGCGGCACACGGTTTAGGAAACCGATGCTCTATCCCCTGAGCTACGGAGGCTAATGGAGAGTCTGGATATGAAATAATACCAAATCAAGTGAGCTTCTCCGGTAATGAGGGTATCTGGCTGAGCTGCCCTGGCGGAGCAGTCATTCGTTCTTTGCATAGCTAGTGGAAACACCGCTCCGGAAACAAACACAAGCAGAGATTGTTATAAGATCGATAGTCCACTGCCTTATGACCACCGTTGTTCCTCTTTATATGGTGAGATTTCTAATGGGTTAGCTTCTAATTTTTTGCATCAACTAGACGCTTGGCGAATTAACTTATGATTCGATACGCCAAATAGTTTCTACATCGGTAGACAAAAACGTTTTCTTCCTTTGTTTCGCTGCATGAAACTGTTCGGAATTAGAAAGCCTTAACCGTATTGATTGTTTGTGCGTCGGCCTCTTTGTAGGGCTTTTCAACAGGGGAGCTATCAGTGACGAGAAGTGAGAGAATAATTTCTACAAGTGCTGTTGTGAATGCTATGTATGGAACTAGTGCTCGGAACCAGAAACGTAGCCCTGGGTCGCGGGACATCGCCGCTAGGGCATCAGTTGCGTCGCAAAGAGCACCGAGCCGAAGCCACAGCTTCTTTTCGCTACTGCTCTTAGCTGCGATCGTTCCAATACCCATAGCCACATCACGTGCACCCGCAGCTCTTGAGGTAATAACGGACGCTGCGGTTTGAGTGTCTTGCACATTGATTAATTTCATCAATGTTCGTGGGATAGCGATAAGCAAAAAACCTAAGACAATTCGAGTCAAGCTTAGCCCAAGAGAAACTCGCTCTAACGAAACATAATAATTCGTTTTTAAAGCACTGGTAGCAGATGTCATGATTGAACTCGTTCTACTTTAAGTTTTGATTTCTGGGTGAAGGTAGCAAATAAAAGAGATGCTGCTATTAGTCCTCGTAGAGTCCAAAGCAGAGTTCGAGCTAGGTTGGCATTCATTAATTGAGAATGGACGGATTCATCGAAGCCATCAGCAAGTTCAGCATGCGCCGGTGCTGACACGAGACCACTAAGAACTAAGATGCCCGCCACTAAGACAGCTCCGGTAATTACCAAGAATTTCTGTTTTTTTGGGACTACCACTATGAGGAGCAGTGCGGTGATACCTTCGAGAGCCCATGGCACCAAGAGAAGCTTTCCTATTCGTTCTACATGGTGAGCCTGGAATTGCGCATAATTCTCTGGCCCAACATCAGCGAACAGTGGATAGTGAACTGTATGAATTGTCCAAATTAATCCAAGCATGAACCAGCACGACAACGCATGAATGATAACGATTTCTGAGCGCCACTTGCTCCAGAAAGACCTAGTCAAAATATTCATGTCGTTGCTTACAGGTCGCTTCGAAACATTGCGGGGTCGAACTGTGCGTCACATCTGAGTAATGCAGAACGCCATGACGGACTTGATTTCATCGCCCAGCGAAGAGTGTTGGTGAGAGCTCGGCCGGCTTGAATAGAGCCTGCGCGGCTTTGAAGATCGAGAATATTTCTTAGCCGTGGCGAAATAGTAGAGACTGCTGCTCGTTGAACGATTTTGTAGCCAAATAGTTGAGGAAAGGGAAGAGGGGGAGTCTTAAG
>CAJQGN010000073.1 GCA_905477545.1 uncultured Acidimicrobiales bacterium
CCAAGTTCATCTGCCGAAGGTATTACCTGGGCAGCGAACGCTTCGTTGATTTCGACAAGATCAATGTCTTTTATAGTCATCCCGGCGCGAGCGAGCGCTTTCTTGATCGCTTCGATAGGTCCTAGCCCCATGATTTCAGGGTTGAGAGCTGAAACGGAACTAGAAATGATTCGCGCTAACGGCGTAATTCCGAGTTCTTCTGCTCTTTTCCGGCTCATGACAACGACGCCCGCAGCGCCGTCGTTTAATGGGCAAGCGTTAGCTGCGGTTACTCTTCCATCTGGTCGGAATGCAGGCTTCATTTGGCTGACAGCTTCAAGCGTTACTCCGGCTCGAGGACCGTCGTCTTTGCTGATGACCGTGCCATCTGGTAGTTGAATAGGTGTAATGTCAAGTTCGAAGAAACCTCGATTGATAGCTGCTTCGGCTTTATGTTGGCTCATTACGCCGTACTCATCCATGGCTTCTCGGCTTACGCCTTTAAGCTCCGCCACGTTCTCAGCTGTCTCACCCATCGAAATGTATAAGTCGGCAAGTCCCTCGGCAGGAGTCCAAACGCCATGGCCTCCTTCAGAACGAACTTTACTCCTGGCTCCTGGTCCTTTAAAAATTGGGTTAGCGGTATCTGGGAGGCTATCGGAATTGCCTTTTGCGTAGCGTGATACACACTCGACTCCAGCAGCGATAAACGCGTCGCCTTCGCCAGCTTTTATAGCGTGTGCAGCCATGCGAATCGTTTGAAGCGAGGAAGAACAGTAGCGGTTTACGGTGGTCCCCGGGACGTCTCCCAAGCCTGCGAGAACAGCTGTGGCGCGCCCAATATTGAACCCTTGCTCGCCACCTGGCGAACCCGTCCCCATGATGAGGTCTTCTATTTCTTCTTTTGGAAGTTCGGGAACCTTCTCGAGAAGCTTAGTTACGATCTGTGCGCTCATGTCATCTGGACGCATCTCTGTTAGTGAGCCTTTAAAGGCCCGACCGATAGGGCTTCTTGCTGTTGCCACTATTACCGGATCGGTTGCGGAGTCGGTGCTCATTGTTGTCCCTTCATAAGAAATTAGCTGCGGCGGTTACATTAGCCGTCGCGGCGGGCTAGATGTGCTTTTTGTATCAATAGGTTTTAACATTAATTAGAGTGATTCGCGCCGTTGACATACTTCGTTGGCCAGAATACAGCGCCTATGGAAACAGAAGTAACGCGTTTTTAGGGGCGTGTGAATAAGTGTGTTGGAACGCAAGAAGATTTGAAAGATGGGTAGATGAGATTCGTGGTAGTGAAAATGATGTTAGTAGTTGCGCTACTGGCAGCTTGTTCAGGCAATAATTCAGGTTCTGGGGGACTTGGGGATAAGAGCGAAGAATCTGAATCAGGGCATAGTCATTCTCATGAGCACGCGGCTGGAGCTGCTCATAGTCTCAATATTCCATTTGATTCTGAACTGATAGACGTGAAAAATTCGGTTCAGATCATCGAAGGCAAAGTAGCAGGTGGTGTTCAAAGAGTGCGGGCTGAGTTAGGGGAAGTGGTTGCTTTAGCTGTCGACTCTGATTCGGCAGAAATTTTACATCTCCATGGTTATGACCTTGTCGCAACAATTGAGCCAGGAATTTCTGCTGTGCTTGTTTTCGAAGCCTCAATTCCAGGGATCTTTGAGATCGAGTTGGAGAACGCGGGCCTGCTTGTAGCTAAAGTAGAAATTCGATGACGCTGCTCGCACATGGGATCGGAGCGAGGGGAGATCTACCACTTTCTGTTGGGACTCTTGCAGTTGTCGCTGGAGTAGCAGTCTTTGTTTCGTTTGCCGCTTTGTTAACAGGTTGGAAAGAGCCACGGTTTGCAGCTATAGCTAAGGGGCGTTCTGTATTTTCCGTTAGCCCAGGTGTGGCGATTTCTGTCACGGGGATAACAAGAACAGTTGGAGCGCTTGCTGTTGGTGTCTCACTGTGGTCTGCGCTTTTTGTAGAAGATAGCACGGTAGAAAATATTGCTCCGAGAATGGTCTATGTGCTTTTCTGGATTGTTATTCCTTTGAGTTCAGTTGTGTTTGGGGACTTGTGGCGTCTTTTTAGTCCGTTTGAAGTGATCGCTTCCTTAACTAAGAGATTTAGACATGCCGGTCCGGTTTCGAAGCAGTCTGGTTCGTTGTATGGAGCAGCTTTTTTTCTTTTACTGTTTCTATGGTTAGAGCTATCTTTTCATCGGCCGGCTGGTCGGACACCGCTGGCTATTATGCTTATCGTTTGGATCGGGTGGTGTAGTCAAGGTGCTGTTCGAGGCGGAACTACTTGGTTAGGTAATAATGACCCATTAGCTGTTCTGACGCGCTTGCTGTCTTCTGTCTCATGTTTAACGGTTCGAGCGAATGAGCTGGTGGTTCGTAGGCCTATTGTTGGTTTAGCGGACGTGCCAACTCAACGTGGTCTTGCTGCTGTGGTGCTTGTGGTTCTTGGTGGCACGTCTTTCGATGGTTTGTCGCGTACCGATTGGTGGACTTCGTTAATAAGCGGGAAAATGGAGTGGACAAGGACGCTTGTTAACACCCTCGGTTTGTTATTTGTAACGGCGTTAATCATTTCTTTGTTTCTCGGTGCGGTGCGATTGATGCAGCGTAAGGATGAGAATGAGGATCCAATGTTCGAAGATGGATTTGCTATCTCTTTGGTTCCTGTTCTTGTTGGCTACGGCATAGCTCATTATTTTTCTATGGCTGTTTTCGAAGGCCAATTCTTGTTGATTCAGGCTAGCGATCCGTTTGGGCTTGGCTGGGACCTTTTTGGTACACGAACGGATTATGTCAACTATCGGATAGTGAGCTCAACGACGATTGCTGCGGTGCAAGCATCAGGTATTATCGCCGGCCACATAGCGGGCGTGGTTGTTGGGCATGATCGTGCGCTGGAGAGCCTGAAAAAAAGGGAAAATTTGGCTGCTCAGCTACCTTTAGTTGCCTTGCTGGTAGCGCTTACTATGATCGCGCTTCTACTACTTGTTGAAGCTTGAAGCGCTATTAAATGTAATTCGCAGAAGCTGATCTTCGGTTACTTCAAACAGTCTGAAGTGCTTTCCACACAGCTTGGGGAGTGCACGGCATGTCAATGTGCTCAATACCCAGGTGGCTCAGCGCATCGCAGACTGCATTGTGGGCAGCAGGAGTGGACCCAATAGTTCCAGACTCTCCGATTCCTTTGGCTCCAAGCGGGTTTCTTGGGCTAGCTGTCTCGGTGTTAGAGGTTTCGAAACTTGGTAGATCTGCTGCCGATGGCATTAGGTAATCCATGAGATTGGCGGTGACGGGGTTAGCGTCTTCATCGTATTGCACTTGCTCCCAGAGAGCTTGTGCAATGCCTTGCGCTATGCCTCCGTGTTGTTGACCTGTGACAAGCATAGGGTTGAGAATAGTGCCGCAGTCATCTACAGCGATATGACGAAGTAACTCGACTTCGCCGGTTTCTCTATCGACCTCGACAACTGCCACATGAGAGCCAAATGGGAACGTCGAATCACCTTCGTCGAAGACGAGTTCATGATCGAGTCCTCCCTCCATATCCGAAGGGCGCACTGAGTTGTCGTCAACCGCTGCTGCAAGTTCTGCCCAGCTAACTGACTTGGCTGGTACTCCAGCGACTTGGAGAGCTCCTTCGCCGACGACAATATCGTCGGCGGAGGCCTCTAACATGTTCGCCGCTAGTTGCTTGCCTTTTTCGAGTACTACTTTGCTGGCTTCATATATGGCGGATCCTGCAGTTTGCAGTGATCTCGATCCCATTGTTCCTGCGCCCTGTTTAACTTCTTCAGTATCGGCGTCTATATGAGTTACGTTTGCAGAGGGGATTCCGAGCATGTCTTCGACAATCATCGAGAATGCTGTGTCGTGTCCTTGTCCGTGAGAGCTTGTGCCGACTCGAATAGTAGCTGATCCATCTGCATTGACTTCACATTTTCCGTATTCGGCGTGTAATCCCAGAGGGGCTGTTACTTCGACGTAGGAGGCGAGTCCGATGCCGAGCATTTTATTGTCGTCGGCGGCCCGGCGTTTTGCCTGCTCTGCTCTAAGGCTTGTGTAATTAGAGGCGGCTAGAACAGCATCAAGACTTTTCTCGTGGTCTCCTGAGTCGTAGTTGGCCCCAGTGATTGTTGTCATTGGGAATTGATCCGGCTGTATATAGTTTTTTCTGCGAATTTCTGATGGGTCCATTCCGATTGCTTGGGCGGCCTTATCCAAGATTCGTTCAACCATCTGTGTCGCTTCAGGCCGTCCTGCTCCTCGGTAGGCGACGGTTGTTGTTGTGTTTGTTACTACTGAATGCGCCTGAAAGTGAATTGTAGGAATGTTGTAGACGGCTTGACTTAGGGTTTGGGTAAGCACTGGTAAGAAAGCTCCGATGCCAGGGTAAGCACCTGTTTCGGCAAGAACTCGAGCTCGTAGGCCTACGATCGTGCCATCTGTTTTGACGCCCATTTCTGCATTCATCACCATAGCTCTGCCATGGCCCATAGCGACCATGTTCTCTCCACGTTGTTCTGTCCACTTAACAGGTTGGCCGAGAGCTAGGGCACACTTTGCAACGATTATGTGCTCAACGTAGAGGCCTGCTTTAGGGCCGAAACCTCCACCAACCCAGGGCGCAAGAACGTGAAGGTCTTCAGGGTCCATCCCTAGGTTAGGTGCCAAAGCATCGCGAACGCTGTGAGCATTTTGAGTGGAGACAAAAAACTTTAGCTTCCCGCTTTCTCCAGGGATAGCCACGCAGCCATTTGGTTCCATTGGAACCCCAGCGAGTCGTTGAGTTAGGATTCTCTCATGGACGACTGCATCTGCGCCCTCAAACGGATCTGTTGAATCTTGTATTTGCATTTCAGGTAGGGCGGTTTCAAGGCAAACATTAGATGATTGACCTTCCCAAATAACAGAAGCGCTTTCCAGCATCGCTGCTTCTACATCTGCGTGGGCTGGTAACGGGGCGTAATCGATGATTATTTGCTCTGCGGCATCGACTGCTTGACGCGTAGTCTCTGCTACAACTGCTGCGACAATATCACCAACGAAACGAACACGATCTGTCGCTAACGGTGGGCGGTCCATAGCGGGGTCCACCATTGGGAAACCGTTAACAGCAGCCATTTCAAGGTTCTTTGATGTGTAGATGCCTAATACTCCCGGCATAGCTTCCGCATCAACGGTCTCAATCGATTCGATGATGGCATGCGCCATCGTTGATCGAACAAAGACTAACTGAACCGATCCAACGTCTAGATCGTCAAAATATTTATTAGTTCCGGTTAGAAGACCTGGGTCTTCCTTCCGTCTCACTGCGTTGCCTAGTATCGAACCAGATGAAGCCATCGTGAGCCCCCTGAAATAGTCGTGAAAATACTTTAGATAAGTGAAGATGAGGCTACCTCAGCTTCGGGCTAGATTAACCAACTGCGCAAAATCGTTTGATGAATGCGAGTTTAGCTTTTATCGGTTGGTCATGGATCGCAGAGAAAGAGTAGCTTCGGTATCCAATAAGAATTTGTTCGGATAGATCACTACGCCGTATTCACTTTCGGCGCTTTCACGACTCACTATGCCATCGCGAACATCTCGTACAACTAACTGTGGATCGCGAGTGAATGGGTTACCCCAGCCACCTCCACCGGGAGTTTCGGCGACCATGCGAGCTGGACCTAATTTTTTTACGCCATATTTGGGGGGAATGAATTCAGGTCCATCGGTGCGTGCATCCACGGGTGTTACCCACTCGAGTCCCACACCACCAGTTCCTCCGCCTAAAATTCCTATACCGCTAGGAGTGTCCAGTCCTTCGGCTCGGAAAGACCAGATAGCCGGTTCTAAGATGTCAGCCTCGTATCGAACTCCTGTGCCGCCCCTCATTTGGCCTGGGCCAGCATTATCAGTTCGTTGTTCGTGACGAATGTACCGAACTGGATATTGCTGTTCGTGAAATTCAAGATTGGGCATATCTAGCCCGCCGAGACTTATGAGATGTCCCATCTGTGCGAAGCCGTCTCGCTCGGCAGTGGCCCCTGGGGTTCCCATTGCATGCCACTGATACATGACCCACGTAGTGCCGTCTTCGCGAGTTCCAGCGACGTGTCCATGCATAGTTTTAGACCAGGCTGCACAAGCTCGGGAAGGATCAGCTTGCGCTAGTGCTTGCCAAACTGCGATTACAATTTCATGAGCCACGTAGACGGTATTCATTGTCATCGGCGCTGGTGGCAGAGCGTTAACGATGCTGCCTTCGGGGGCGTGTATTTTTAAAGATCGGTATGTGCCTTCGTTTCTAGGAATAGACGTATCAAAAAATGATGAAACAGCTAGGTATACCGATGAGTAGGTATTCGCAAGGGAACTGTTTTTGAAACCCTGAATTTGTGGGTCAGTTCCTGCGAAATCTAAGTCGATGTGATCATCGTGTACGGTCATGCTGACTCGAATCGCTATATCAGTGCTGACGAAACAATCATTGTCGCTATGGTCCTCTCCTCGGTAGACGCCATTTGGAAGTTGCTTGATGGCCGCCCGCATTCTGCGATCGGCATGTTCGAGCACTCCATCAAGGTAATTCAGATATGGTTTCGGACCGAGTTCGTTCACCAAAGCTGTGACTCGTTCCCCGCCGATTCGAGTCGAGCCGAGCATTGCGAGGAGGTCTCCATCTAAAAGTTCTGGCGTTCGCGAGTTAATCAAAAGCAATTCCCACAGGTCCTCTCGGACCTTGCCGCCTTCAACTAGTTTTAATACCGGCAGGCGTATTCCCTCTTGCCAAATTTCTGTGGCTTGCGGGTTATAGGTGCCGGCTAAGCCTCCGCCGATGTCGGACTGATGAGCGCGATTGCAACAAAAACCTGCGAGTTTTGTATCATCATCTATGAAAATTGGTCGGGCAATTACCCAGTCAGGTAGATGATTGCCGCCGGCAACGTATGGGTCAGATAGAAGAAAAACGTCGTCTCTGTTTATTCTGTCTTTGAATTTGTTTAGTAGTGCCCTGACTGCGAACCCTCCGCCACCGGTGTGAATCGGGATGCCATCTGCATTCGCTACTAACGTTCCATCTGGGGTCGTGACGAAACAGCTGAAGTCGTGGCTTTGGCTGAAGATGGTGCTTCGGGCAGTTCTAGTCATTACCCAACCCATGTGTTTGGTGATCTGATCTAACCGATTCTGCATAAGAGCGAGAGTCACTGGGTCAACAGTATCTTCGGCTGTTTGGGACCCGTGACTGGTGTTCTCTTCGGCTGCTACGTCTATAAAAAAATCGCCATTCGTGTCTACCCATAAACTGTCGCCAGGTCTGGCAATGACTGTAGTTGTTGTCTCTTCGACTAGGGCGGGTCCATCAATGCGGGCTCCGGCGTAGACTTCACGGCCATCAAAAATAGGGGTTTCAACCCATCCGTCTTTGGGGTACCAGACCATTCGCTGAGCTATCGGTTGAGGATTTTGTTGTGATTGCTCTTGCGTATGTGAAGCGAGTTTTTCAGTTGCTCCACGAGCGATCAATCGTAATGATGAGACCATGATCGTTCCTTGGTCTTGCACGTGTCCATACAAGCGAAGATATTCAGTCTCAAAGGCATGCCGTATCGCTACCTTGTCAAAGTCGGCATTAGGCGCAGGTACGCGAATTGCCCAAAGCTGGCCAGGGTGATGTAACTCAAGCTCGAAAGAAAGACCAATTTGTTCCGATGTAAATCCTTCTTCATTCATGACCTGAAGAGCTTTTTCTCGGAGTGAGCTGAAGCCTTTTTCAATTTCGTGTCTTGGAAGAGTTTCTATAGAACCCATCAAAAATTGGGTAAAGTCCTGTCGTACGTCTGCATGGAGCATTCCAATTGCGCAGAGTGCACCTGCATCTCGCGGAATGTAGACGCGTTCGCAGCCAAGGCCTGCAGCGACGCTAGCGCCATGCATTGGGCCGGCACCGCCACCCGCTACAAGAGTAAAACGTTTTGGTGAGTGTCCACGTTCAATCGAAATGTGTTCCACAGCGCTTAAAAGATGTTGTTCTACGAGCTCAATTATTCCTGCCGCGGCTTGCTCGACCGTCATTCCTAATGGCTCTGCCACATGAGCCCTGATCGCTTTTTGGGCTAAAAGAAAATCTAGGTCTAACGTTCCTCCTGCTGATTTTCCAGAGCGAAGCCTGCCGAGGACTAGGTGAGCGTCGGTGACTGTTGGTTGAGTGCCACCCTTGTTGTAGCAAGCGGGGCCAGGCAGCGCACCTGCTCCTTCCGGCCCAACGTATAGAAGACCAGCATCGTCAACTCCTGCGATTGTTCCTCCTCCGGCACCCACTGTATGAATATCGATGGCCGGTGTCGATACGTGGTAACCAGCGATCGTGACATCGTCTCTTGTTGCAACTTCCCCCTGCGACATTAAGAGAACGTCGCATGAGGTTCCTCCTATCTCCATAGAAAGAATGTTTCCGTGGTTCTCTTCTCGGGGGTTTGTTTTGTCGATAGAGCGGCGATACAGGTTCAATGCTCCAACTACTGCTGCTGGTCCGCTCAGTAAAAGATTTACTGGCCGAGCAGATAACTGATCAACTGATGAAGCTCCGCCATTTGACTGGACAAGTAGAACTGGCCGAGCAAGTCCCAATGAGGCAAGTTCAGCATCCAAATTTCTTAAGTAGCTGACGATACGAGGTGATAGCGCCGAGTTGATTACGGCAGTAGAGCTTCGCTCATATTCACCCATTAACGGTGATACAGAACTTGATGTAGTGACCCACTTGCCGTCCCAGATTTCGCGAATTGCGTCAGCCAATTGTTGCTCATGGGTATCATTTACGAAGCTGTTCATTAGGGCAATGGATATTGCTTCTACGTCCTCGTCTTTAAAAGATTTCAGGATCTGTGGAAGCCCTGACAAATCTAAAGGTTTGTGTTCGCTGCCATCAGCATCAATCCGCCCAGGAATTGAATGTCGTAAATATCGCGGAACTAAAACTGGGGCATAGGGAGCGCGATGATTCCATTGATCCTCGCGAAGACCACGGCGAATTTCGATGGTGTCTCGGAAACCCTCGGTCGTAATTAAACCAACAACCGCTCCTTTGCCTTCCAACATAGTGTTAGTCGCGACCGTGGAGCCGTGGACAAATAGCGCGCATTCTTCAAGAATGTCAGAAACTGTTAACCCGAAATCAGCTGCGATTTGCTCAACTGCTCGCATTACTCCTTGGCTTGGGTCGGAGGGAGAAGATGGTACTTTCGCCACCCAAGTCGACCCATCTGAATCCGCTAAAACCAAGTCAGTGAACGTTCCGCCAACGTCTACGCCGATACGCCATGGGGCTAACGGTCCCTCGCTGATGTTGACTGCCATGTGAACCTCCAGAGCTGAATTTGTTAACAGTTTTACTAATCTTTGCGCGTCAATGCATGCAAGACTATTTAAATGTCAGGAAGCTATCCGGAATCATCGTCCAAGTCCGCTGAGCTATATAACCGGGCGAGACGTGTTATCCCGGACGGAGCATCTAGATCAACCGTTTTGATAAAACCCCACCCGGTGTATGTCGCTGAAGGAGAAGGGGCATGGGTGACGGACGTAGACGGCAACCGGTATTTAGATTGCAACAATAATTTTACTTCAATAATTTTAGGCCATGCTGATCCTCAAGTAGAACGCGCTGTGCAAGCTCAGATGAAAAAAGGAACCGCTTTTTCATTTGCGACAGAGCTAGAAATTGAATTGGCTGAACTTCTGTGTGCTCGAACGCCATCGTTTGAGAAAATTCGGTTCTGTAATTCAGGCACTGAAGCTGTTATGGGAATGATTAAGGCCGCCCGAGCGTTTACTAACCGTGCCAAGATTATAAAAGTCGAAGGTAGCTATCACGGCACATACGATCACGCTGAAGCCAGCCTAGGTTCCGATCCGTCTAATTGGGGGAGTGTGGCGAGACCGGAAACTGTTCCTTATGCGCAGGGGGCTCCTAAGTCACTTACTGAGGAAGTTAGAGTCATCTCGTTTAATGATGTCGAAGGAGCTAGGAAGGCTATTGCTGAGGTGGGAGATGAGCTCGCAGCGGTTCTAGTTGACCCAATGCCTAGTCGAGTTGGTATGCCTCAGGTAGAGCAGGAATTTATTGTTGCTCTACGAGAAGCAACTCGTTCTGTCGGCGCACTGTTGATCTTGGATGAAGTGATTACCTACAGACTGGCGAGCGGCGGAGCGCAGACTATTTATCCGTTCGATCCAGATTTGACGGCGCTAGCAAAAATTATTGGTGGCGGTTTCCCAGTTGGTGCTATTGCGGGTCGAGAAGAAGTAATGAATGTGTTTACTGCAATGCAGGGAGATCGAGCTGCTGTTCCTTCTGGCGGTACCTACACAGCGAACCCGATAACAATGGCGGCTGGCTTAGCGTGTATGAAAGAGCTACAAAAAGGCGCGTTCAGTCGATTAGAAATTGTTGGCCAAATGATCAGGTCTGGCTTAAGAGAGCTGTTTGATTCGTCCGGGCTTGATTGGCAAGTAACTGGAGCAGGGTCACTGTTTCGTATTCACCCGCATAGGAGGCCGATTAGAAGTTACCGAGATGCGATGCACTCAAGCGACGAGTCACAGTTGATGCTCGATTTTCAGCAGCTTCTTCTGGAGCGGGAAGTTTATTTCAGTGGCTATGGAATGGGGTGCTTAAACTTGGCGACTTCAGATTTAGATGTGGAACACTTTCTTACTTCAGTAAATGACACTTTTAAAGCGATTGTTGCTAAATGAATATTTTGTCTTTGCTGGTTCACATGGGTCTTGTTTGGGGTCGGCGATGAAGTAGCAATTACGGAGGATTTCTGGTCTAGTATTGCCCTGTGACGACTGAGAACCAAGAGCTTAAATCTGTAACTGAATTAGCAAAAATGATTAAGAGCGGCGAAGTCTCAGCTTCGATGTTGTTACAAAAATCTTTGTCGCGATACGAAGCTTTCAATGAGAGCGTGAATGCAGTCGTGGTTACCAGAATAGATGAAGCTATAAAGCGGGCTGCGGAGGCTGATGCTGCTGCGGCCCGCGGCGAGTATTGGGGGCCGCTCCACGGTATTCCAATGACGATTAAAGAAGCTTATGACTGGGCCGATACTGCTTCGACTTGGGGAAATCCGGAATGGGTCGGAAATGTTCCGCGTGAAAATGCTGTAGCAGTGCAAAGATTGCTGGATGCAGGCGCCATCATTTGGGGTAAAACAAATGTCCCGTATATGCTCGCAGACTGGCAATCTTATAACGAGATATATGGTTGCACGAATAACCCATGGGATTTGGATCGTACGCCCGGCGGTTCTTCTGGAGGTTCTGCAGTAGCTTTGGCTACTGGTATGTCGGCGCTAGAGTTGGGGAGCGATATCGGGGCGTCGATAAGGAACCCGGCACATTATGTTGGAGTGTTCGGGCATAAGC
>CAJQGN010000074.1 GCA_905477545.1 uncultured Acidimicrobiales bacterium
GGTTATCCTGGAGGCGGAAGTTTCTTTCGCGACCGTTTAATGTTCCCAATAAGTGAACCCAATGGTCAGGTAATCGGGTTCGGCGGGCGAATGTTGCCAGAAGGGCAACCGCCTAAATATAAGAACTCACCGCAAAGTAAAATTTACGATAAGAGTAAGGTTCTGTATGGCTTGAACTTCGCCAAAAAAGAAATTGTTGCCAGCGGTCAAATAATAGTTTGCGAGGGATACACCGATGTTATCGGTTGCGCGAAAGCTGGTGTCCCAAGAGCCGTTGCTACCTGCGGAACAGCGCTAACTGAACAACACATGAAATTGATGACTCGATTTGCCAAAAAAATCGTGCTTGCATTTGATGCCGATGGTGCCGGTCAGGCCGCAGCCGACCGTTTCTATGCATGGGAAAAAAGTTATGAAGTCGAAGTTTTTGTTGCTCAACTGCCATCGGGCTCAGACCCAGGTCAAATGGCTGAAGAGAACCCAGAAGCTCTGGTCGGAGCCATAGAAGCAGCCCGACCTTTCCTCGAACATCGGATAGCGCGCGTTCTGCAAAGCATCGACCTCGCCACGGCAGAGGGACGCGCTAGAGCAGCCGATATGGCTGCGCAGATTATTTCTGAACACCCAAACGATTTAGTACGCGACCAATACGTCGTTGAGTTCGCCGACAACCTAAAGGTCAGCATCGAGATTCTCAGAAAACTGGTACTGAAATATTTTCAAGAAGGTCGAAAACGTGGCGATGCCACAAAAGATGCTGAAGTTCACGATTACGAAGCAGGATTTTCGAAGGAGCTTGGACCCATATCATCGGCGGAACGTAACCTACTTTGTGCAGTTGTTCATGCGCCCGAAGCCGTCAAACAACTGACTATTAAAGAAATGTTCAATTCTGAGTTGGCTTCGCTGGCCTTTGATCTTCTATGTAAAGAGGACTGGAAGAAGCACCTTGATTCTGAGAACGAACAATTGGTGGCTTTGGTTCAAAGGCTATCAGTTGAGAGAATCGAGGCTGATCCCATAGAGCTTTTGTCGAGGGTGCTTGACCCAATTATCGACCGATGGCAAATGGAACTAGTTTATGATGTGACTGATATAGAACGCTTGCGGGTAAATGAACCACTTGTCAAATGGCTTTCAGAACGTCAAGAGGAAATGCATCTGGAAGAAACCAGATTTACTGCGGTTCAAGCGATAACTAGTTGGCTAAAAAGCGTCAACTAAACAGGCCAACCAACATCGGGCGATGTAGATGCTCTCAATTTGATAGCAGAACCTGAGCTAAGTCTGGCGCTGCTGAAGAACTTAGAAAATAATTTTTGCTCCGGGGGTGGGGATCGAACCCACGACAAACGGATTAACAGTCCGCTGCTCTGCCAGCTGAGCTACCCCGGAAGGCACTAATCGTTTAGATATTGAATGGTTGATTACGCCGCAAGCGGCAAGCAGTGAGGATAGCAAGCGATGGGCCTGAGCAGAACGTATACGTAACTGTTCTCACTAATGTTTTAAAATCATTGACGTGGGCCGAGCGGGGATCGAACCCGCGACCGAGGGATTATGAGTCCCCTGCTCTAACCGCTGAGCTACCGGCCCGCCTTGATCGTATTCGAATGAGTGCGGCATCCGTGTTTCAATTTGAGAATATTTACTGGTTGTTCGCCTCGCTGCGCCTGCTAATCTACCGTTAAGTAATAAGCATTTCAAGATCGTTATGAATTGATAATTGGTAATAAAAATGGGGCTAGACTGTTTTATGACACTTGGAAGGGGTCATGCGTGGCAAAAACATTTATTAAAACCTTTGCCGTGCTGTTCGCGTTCTCTTTGATTGCGGCTGCATGTGGTGGAGACTCAGATGAAACGGCTATAGAAAACGAGCCTGAAGCAGTAGTAGAAGAAGAAGTTACACAAGTTGAAGAAGATCGAGAGCAGGGTGATGCAACGGGAGAAGACACCCGAGATGACATGACTGCAGTTCATGGTGGTCGTCTCGTTTACGGTGTTGAGGCTGACACGTCGAATCCATTCGTGCCTTACGCCGCTTCTTGTGCGATTAGCTGCAGGATGATTCTCCGTACCGTCAGTGACGCCCTTTTCATTACCGGGGCTGAAGGAAATATTGTTCCTCACCTCGTTGAAACGGTAGCTCCATCCGCGGACTTTAAATCATGGACGATGTCCGTCCGTGACGGCATTAAGTTCCATGATGGAACTCCGCTTGATGGCGCAGCAGTAGCATATAATCTCAATACTTGCCGAATGAGTTCGCTAACTGGGCCAGCACTATCACACATCTCTGATGTGACCTCAGATGGCCAATCGGTGACGATTAGCTACACGTTCCCTGAAGCGCTAGGTCCGGCATCTCTGAACTCAAGTACTCAGTGCGGCTTTATGTTGTCACCGACTTGGCTACAGACTCTTGCCAGCAACCCATTACTGAATGACGAGCAACGAGCTGCAGCAGCCGGAAATCCTACGGAGCTAGTCGGAGTTGGAGCTTTCACGTTTAAGAGCTACACGCCAGGTAACGGTAACAGTTTCATAGCCGCCCGAAACGCTGACTACTGGCGGGGTGAAAATGGAATCACTGGTGAAGAGCTGCCGTACCTTGATGAAATCGAGTTTGTGGTTTCAGTAGATATTCAAGGGCGTTCGAATGGGCTCAAAGGTGGCCAGTTTGACATTATTCATACTTCAAACGCTGATGAAATCAAAAAATATGAAGGCAATGACAATTACGTATTGCTTCAAGCCAACGACTACGGCGAAACTAGTATGTACATGCTCAATGCTGCTCAAGGAACGAATCCTTATCTTGGGGCGCTTCGAGGTGACCCAGAACTTGCGATGGACCCGCTCGGAATGAATTCAGTAAATCCAATGATTCATTTGAGTTGCAGGAAAGCCGCTGCTCACTCTGTGGATACGCAACGACTAGCTGATGAGCGCGGTGCCGGAATAGTTAAACCCGCTAACGGGCCATTTCCCCCAGGGTCTATGGGCTATTTGGAAGATACTGGTTACCCAAAATTTGATATAGCCATGGCTCGAACTGAGATGGAGAAATGCAAAATTGATTCTGGTCAAGACCCTGTAAATGTAGGGGTGACCATTGGTCAAGATCCATTCAGCGCAGAGACAGCAGATCTGGTTGTCTCGATGATGGATGATGCATTCGGTGAAGACATTTCAGTGGTAGTTACACCGATTGAACAAGGCCAGTTAATCGGTCTTGCTTTGGCCGGCGCTTACCACGTTATGGGATGGCGAAACTTTGGTGGCGTTGATCCATCAGAGTTGTGGTACTGGTGGAGTGCTTACACAGCCAGCCCAGTCAACCCGACGGTGCCTGAGCTTGCCTTGAACTTCGGACGTTTCATAGACCCTGAAATGGAAACTGCGATGCAGGGAGTCAGATTCAATCCGGATCCTGCTGTTCGTAAAGCAAGCGCTGAAGAAGTTAGCAGACTCTTCGGCAAAAACGTTTGGAACCTATGGACAACCTGGACGCTGTGGGGTCTGATATCGAGTCCGAGAGTAATGGACATAACGACCTTTACTACGCCTGAAGGAACTATGACCGCTCCAGTTGTAGCCGGAAAGCATTCGGTTCAACAAATTTGGTGTCAAGACGGCAACTGTCAAGGTTAAGACAATGTGCCGATGGCACTAGATAAATTGGTTAAAAGAAGCCGCTTCTGCTCACGACTCGAGCGGAAGCGGCTTCTAGTTCCGTGAGGCGGACATCAATTGTGAAATTTCTCAAGCGAAACATAGGACGGATAGTTCCCACTGCACTCGCGTCAGTGATTCTTTTCGCATGGTTCGCTCGCCCCCCGTTCAGCTGGACATTCGGACTTTTGATGCTAGTCGGAACTTTCGGAGCGTTAGTAACTGACGCCCGCTATGCAGCTCGACGAATTTTTAGTCTGATACCAGTTTTGTTAATAGTTTCGTTTGTGGTCTTTTCGTTAATGAGTAGTCTTCCTGGCGATCCGGCTCTGACGATTCTCGGGGCAGGCGCTACAGCTGAGTCCATCGCCGAGCTGAACCAAGAATTAGGTTTCGACCAACCGTTTTTTAATCGTTACGGAAACTGGATGGGCGATGTCATCGTAGGTGACTTAGGAACATCAAGAATCTTGCGCGAAGACGTCGCAGACGGAATATCACGTTCGATAACGCCAACGCTGCAGTTAATGGCCTATTCCCTGATCCTGGCAGTGCTAATAGCTGTTCCTGCTGGTATGTATTCTGGATACAGAAATGGGACACGGCAAGACAGGGTTATCAGCTATACGATGCTGGGATTTTTGGCAATCCCGAACTTTGTTTTGGCTTTGGTGCTCGTTCTCTTTTTGGCAGTCGGAGGTATCACTATATTTGGAATCGATATTGGGTTCAGGTGGTTACCAGCGGCCAGATACGTACCAATCGGTGCTGGATGGTCAGACCACCTTAGACACATGCTGCTGCCATCTTTCTCTCTAGCGATGGGTCAAGCTGCTGTCTTTATGAGACTTTTAAGATCCGACATGATCGGGACGTTACGATTACCATTCATTGATCTAGCTCGTTCAAAAGGTCTGAAAACAAGCGAAATTTTATTTCGTCATGCGCTGCGACCTTCTAGCTTTACGTTAATAACTGTGATGGGCTTATCAGTAGGTGCGTTAATAGGAGGAGCTTTAATAACGGAGTACGTATTCACGCTTCCCGGTGTGGGTTCATACATATTCACCGGCATATTTAAAAGAGATTTTGTCGCCGTTCAGGGCGCAGTGCTGGTGATATCCACCCTTTTCGTTGTCGTTTTGACATTTTCCGACCTTGTCTACCTTGCATTAGATCCCCGATTGAAGCACCAAAGCAAAGCGGCTTGAGATGATGAAACTAAAAATAAGAAGGCGCACTAGAGAATCGGATGAAACCATTCGAACCGATAATTCACTTGGTTTAATGTTTTGGGCAGCGGTGTCGTTTCTTACAGTTCTCGTTTTCTGTGCAATATTTGCAGATGTCCTACCGTTCAAAAACCCAAACCAGACCTTTAAAGGCTTTAATAAAAATGGGCCCAGCGGATCTTTCCTGCTCGGTAATGACGGTGTTGGTCGCGACATCTTATCTCGTGTCATCTATGGGGCTCAAACGAGCCTTGTCATCGCAGTAGTTGGAACTTCCATAGCTTTAATTATCGGAGGATCGATCGGTTTAGCAGCAGGATACTATCGGGGTAAAGTTGACCGGCTCTTGACCGTCATGCTCAACACCACCCTAATTATTCCGCCTTTGATTTTGTTTATCTCGCTTATTCTGTTTCTAGATCCTGAGGCAGAACGCCGAATGTTTATTTTAATATTCACCTTTGCTCTTCTATCGATAGCGCCTATAGGTCGTGTGGTGCGCGCCAACACCATGACTTGGTCAGAAAGAGAGTTTGTTCTCGCTGCCCAAACGATAGGAGCAAGAAATGGGCGGGTAATGTTCAGAGAAATCCTCCCTAACGTTGCTCCAAGTCTCATCAGCTATTCGCTGATAGTTATGGCGACGCTAATAATCGTAGAAGGCGCCGTAGCGTTTCTTGGGTTGAGTGTGCCTTCGCCCACTCCGACTTGGGGGGACATGATTAACAAAGGGCGACCCCATCTAGACGTTGCTCCGCACATTACGTTGATGCCAGCGCTCTCGATGTTCATAACAGTGCTGTCCTTAAATTTTATTGGCGATAAACTAAAGAAAAATTTGAGCCGAAAGCCTCGATTCTGTGACGCGTAACGTAAACGAAGGCGGTGTTCGCTATGGCTGGTAGCGGAAATCTGCACCTTCGCGAGCAAGAAAAACCCCTGTTGAAGGTGGAGG
>CAJQGN010000075.1 GCA_905477545.1 uncultured Acidimicrobiales bacterium
CCATCGCTGCAACCCTGCTCGAACCCGACACCGCCAGCACCAAGGCAGCCAAGACGGCGGCACACGATCTTGCAACGCTGATTGCCGACTATTGTCGGGAGAAGGCCACCGAGCAGGCGTGGACCGCCAAGACCACCGCTGAAAACGAGGCCATCTTTGACGTCCTGCGTGAGCTGGTGGGGGATGTCCCGGTGGCCGCCATCGATGCGGCTATCGCACGCGAGGTCAAGCAAAACCTGCTCGCTCTCCCGCCCAACCTGAACAAGCATCCGCACTATCGCAACCTCACCCTAGCCGACATCATCGCCCTGCAACCGGCTGAGACCCTGTCCCCGAGCTCGGTCAACAAGTACCTCAACCGGATCAGCTCGTTGTTCGATTGGGCCTGTCGCCATGGCTATACCACGCGCAACCCGTTCACCGGCCTCGGCCTGCGCACACGGCAGCGGCCGGCTGATGCGCGCGCCGCGTTTGATGATCACGATTTAGATCGGCTATTTGCAGGCGCCGTCTACAGCGAGGGCCGCTTCAAACATGCGTACGCTTACTGGCTGCCGTTGTTGGGACTGTATACCGGGGCGCGCTTGAACGAACTCTGCCAACTGATCCTCGACGACGTGCAAATCATCGACGGCGTCCCCTGCCTAAGCATCAACGACCGCGACGAGAAGCAGCTCAAATCACCCGCGGCACAGCGCGTCATCCCCCTCCACGCGCAGTTGCTCACACTCGGATTCACAGACTGGTGTAGGGCCCGACAACAGGCCGGCGACACCCGCGTATTCCCGACCCTCAAAGCCGGTCGTGACGGTTACGGGGCGGCCGCCTCGAAGTGGTTTGCGCGTTATCGCCAGCGCGTCGGGATCACCCAACCAGGCAAAGTCTTTCACAGCTTTCGGCACACCTTCGCCAATCGTTTGAAGCAGGCCAATGCGCCCCACGCACACATCGAAGCCCTGCTCGGCCACGCCGATCCCTCGTTGGCAACAGGGCGCTATGGCAAAGCGTATGGCGTCGACGTGCTCGTGCCGACCGTGGCGCTGCTGTCATTCCCCATTCGGCCCAAGCCCTTCCCAGCGCCGGCCGGAGACGACAACGTGAGGCGTTGAGCGCTGCAACGGCAAGGGACACAATGACCCACGCGAAGACCCACTGGTTTGACGACGCGCGCTGTCGTCCGCTCGACATCCATGTGACGAGCTACAACCCCATCGTTGACAGTTGCATGTATGCACTCATCGACCTGATGGACGCCAAACTGGGCCCTCAATGGCGCAGAGGCCATGCCAACAGAGACCAGGTCCTTGAACACCTCAAAGTAGTAACACTGGAACTCTTTCGTCGCCGCAATAGTAACGGCTTGAAGTTTGGTATTCGCTATAGTCGAGATAAACGCCGGTGGAACAAGAAACAACTACCTGCGCGCTACAACGCACTGGGACTGAGACGGGTAGTTCTGGTTCAAATTATTGACGGACTGACAACCTTGGGGTTCATCGAACATTGGGGAGGTCGAACACACCCAACCAGACGTTGGCAGCAATCCAGGATGCGAGCTAAGGCACCGATGTTGAAACTCCTCAAGGACCACGGCGTCACGGTCATGATGATTGAACGTGCTCGTAACGAGGAGACGGTCTTCCTCTCCGAAAAACGAAAGCTCAGCGTGACTACGGGTGCTCGCTTGAAGCATCCGGTTAAGCAACGTCTTACTTACACCGACACACCACAAGCCGTAGGTATGCGTAGCGAGATTGACCGGTATAAGAATCTGCTAGCTGCTCACCGAGTTGAGCACCCAAAAACTACATGGCCACCAGCCGACGTATTGAACTTGTACCGAGTGTTCAACAACTCTCCCGCCTTTGATTTAGGCGGTCGATTGTACTGGCCACCTTGGCAACAACTATCAGAGAAAGAGAGAGCTAAGGTGCTGCTAGATGGTCAACCCACCGTCGAGCTGGACTTTTCGTGCTACCAGATACGACTACTCTATGCCCGACATGGCATCGACTATGCTGATGATGGCTACAGGCTCCCTAGATTCTCAGGAAAGCTAGATAGGCAGATATGCAAGAAGCTGGTGTTAGCAGTACTGAATGCCGACTCGGAGCGGTCAGCTTTACAAGCAGTCCATAAGTGGTTCCGGCAGGAACCTAAATACAAACGCCATTGGAAAGCCAAGGGCATCAAGCTTCGCGTCTTGTTGGACGCACTCATCGATAAGCACAAGCCAATAGCCACTGACTTTTGTACCGGCATTGGACTAAAGCTGATGAAGCAGGATGCCGACATTTGTATGGCTATCATCGACCAGTTCGTTAGACAAGATAAACCTATCTTGACTGTTCATGACTCGTTTATCGTTAAGCAGCAAGACAAGGGCCTACTGAAACAGACGATGAAGACCCAATTCGAATACAAGACTGGCATTACGGTCTCGGACTTGGATTGTCTGATTCATTAACAGCGAGAACTCGTCGCAGAGACTCTGCTTAATTGATGGCCGTGTTGGGCCATCAATTAAATTGAATACCCCACATCGAATAGGTTTCTGATTGGCTTTTTTATCGTCCCTACTCTCTGGACTTATTAATTACAGACAACAGAACCACGACGTAATTAAGGCTAATCAGAATTACAGTCAGTAAGGCATTTGCAGAGTCCCTCAAGGGCTCTTGTTAGACCTTAAAATTCGACTTAGAGCTGCCTTCTTCTCTCTATACTAGGGTCCGATTTATCCGCCATCGACGACCAAATAAGCTTTTGAAAACAGTCGGTTAGGGAACGCGCATTTCGAATTAACGATTTCTTTTTGATTTATTCAGACCGATACGCCGGGCGTTTTTATCGCCGTGACGATTTGAAGCGTGCAGTTGGAAAATCAATGGCAGTAATAACAATGTCACGAGGGATGCCCGCAAAAGACGAAGATACTCATTAGTTGTTGCTAACGGATTAAATCCCCCCGATTGTCCCCCGGAAGTATGTAGGAGGCAGCTCATATATAGCACTTATCAATCCAGTGCCCCCGGCCCCTTTGGGGATTACTGAAGACTTAACGGAATAGCCTCTGAGACGATCTGTATTGATCTCTAAGAGGACTTCTCTCTTTGGTGATCTCTAGGTACGAATCAGAGAAAAAAAGATCGTAGAGATCCTTACAGAAGATCTGATCACTACTTAGCCATTGGCCAACCTTTTTAAAGCTGTACCGACTCGGACAATCTAGCTAAATAGAATTGGGCGAATGGCACGACGAAACCTTGTCTGGTGCCTACACGCTGCCTACAATTTAGGTGTCGCGACATTAGAAGTTGATGTAAGTAGTTCAACGCTCTCGACTTCCTGACTTGAGGTCAGGGGACTCATAATCCCTTGGTCGTAGGTTCGAGTCCTACCGGGCCCACCATTCTTCTCATGTGTTTAGTTCGATTTCGGATCTTTTAGATTCGGTTGTACATTGGTCTACACTTCCTGAACCGCAGATTGCAGCGAAACCACAAAGTCGTGCCTGCGTTTTAGACCGCGGACTGAAAATCCCTGCGTCGGCGGTTCGATTCCACCCCGGGTCCACTATCTCTTTTCGAGTTTTTAGTTCGATTTCGAATTTTCTAGATTCGGTTGTAGACCGTTTTACACTTTGACGGTCGTGAAAATTGGTTAGGCCTTGACGGGTACAGAATTCGGTGAAGTCCGTGGCGACGGGGGTAACCCCGAGATCTAACTAGAGACTATTCTATGTTCGAGTGGCCCTAGTTTTGACGACAGATAGCGGATCACCACTCCGATACAGAGCGGAATTTCCCGAGCGCTTTGATGATCTGGTGGCTACGCCTCGTACCGCCCTGCCCTCGGGCTACCGGCATACATGGAAGTGGACTTTCGTCACACTTGGATACGGCGCGACAAACTAGAATCAGTCCGTCATCAGTCACAACATCGAATTGGCGCGCGCGGCACTTGCGCCTGTCCACACGATGCTCATTAGGTCGGAGTAACCGCGCATGAAAACTGGAAGAAAGCTATATCTGTTACTGCTTGTCGTAGGTCTCAGCGCCTGCACTGGAATGACACAGAGCCAACGCGACACGACGACTGGAGCTGGTGTAGGCGCAGCGACCGGTGCGGCGATCGGCGCGATCATCGGCGGCGGTAAGGGCGCAGCTATCGGTGCAGCAGCCGGAACGGCCGTGGGCGCGGGCGGTGGATACCTCTGGTCGAAACATATGCAAGAGCAAAAACAGGCCATGGAAGCGGCGACCGCCGGCACGGGTGTCGACGTGATACGGACTGCAGACAATCAGCTCAAAATCGAGATCCCGAGTGACATTTCGTTCGAGACCGGAAAAGCTGGCATCAATCCGGCACTACGTCCGATTCTGGACCGCTTCTCGCAGACCCTGGTCGAGAACCCGGTGACGACCGTGATGGTCATCGGTCACACGGACGCCACGGGTACCGATGCCATCAACGACCCCTTGTCATTCCAGCGGGCCCAAAGTGTGCGCGACTATCTCTCGCCGCGAGGAGTCGCTCCGACCCGCGTTACGATCGACGGTCGCGGATCGAGGGAGCCCATCAGCGATAACGGCACCCTAGCCGGGCGTGCGATGAACCGTCGCGTCGAGATCTATGTAGCCGAAGCCGTGCCGCCGGCGCAGTATTAGGAAGAGGGGTCAAGTCTTCACATTTCACACCCGGATTCGGGAACGGAAAAACAAGTCAGACGGAATGTTCTCTCATATTGGATGAACGTGCTCCTCAACTCGGAGCTATGGTGGCGGTTCCCGATGGCGTCTGTGGGACTCGATTTTTTGAAATGCGAAGACATGACCCCGTTCTGCGCAAGTCCTACCGGGCCCACCATTCTTTTCAAGTTATTAGTTCGGTTTCCGATCTTCTAGATTCGGTTGTACACCGTTCTACATTTCGGGACGCGAACCGTGTTCTGCGGATGCGGGACTGAACTCGAGCTATTTCGACATAGGCATTGCGTCCCTGGAATTCCAAGTCTCGATAGCCAATGCAGATAAAAGCGCTGACGAACTAAATGAATACGTCCCTTTCTCGGCTTTTAGAAAGTGACATTGTCCCCGCTTGAACGGCGGAAATTGGCCGAGGTTCCCGTGCTATCCGCCCGCGGCCTGCTTCGTCCAGTCCGGCTCGCGTTTATCGAGGAACGCCGCGATACCCTCCGTGAGATCGCCGTTCGCGACGGTAAGGATCTGATTGCGATCTTCCATCGCGATTGCCGCATCAAGGCTCTGGGCATCGACATTCGCCCAGTACGCTTCCTTTGTCAGACGCAAACCGAGCGGCGCCGTAGCCACCATGTCGTCGGCAAGCGCCTTGCCGGTTGCGACTAGCTCCGCCTCCGGTACGACATCGCTGATTAATCCCGTGCGCAGCGCGCGGTCGGCGTTGATGAAGCGCCCGGTGTAGAGCAGTTCAGCGGCGTTTGAAAGGCCAATCAGTCGCGGCAGGTGATAGCTCGAGCCCATTTCGCAACCGGACAGACCGATCTTGATGAAGGCGCAGTTCATCTTCGTACCCTCGGCGGCGATGCGCACGTCACAGCCGAGCGCGATCGAGAAGCC
>CAJQGN010000076.1 GCA_905477545.1 uncultured Acidimicrobiales bacterium
AAAGGCGCAGCCAACGCACAACTATTAGCTGGTTCTGATTTGCTTCAATCAGAACTGACGCATCCTCGGTTTCAGCCACCGTTTCGCCAGCGACCCCTCGCTCGACAAAAGCAGCTAACGCTGCCTTAACGGCACTAGTTCCCCCGCCAGATCCATTATCTGAATTTTGAAGATAACTTACAAAAACTTCTAATGCTGCCGCTGCTTTAGGGTCAGCATTGTCGGACGCAATTGTTTGAGCTACCTCAGATTCATCTTCGACGGTCGAAGAGGTAGATTCTGGCCAGAGCAAAAACGCTCCGACAATCACTGCTATTAGGGCGACAACTGCGGCTGTCGCTGCCAAAGGTCGCCCTTTCCCCTTCCGAGCCGGTTTATCGCCACTGGGTTGTTGGCTTGATTTAAGTTGCTCGTTGCGCGCCGCAACACATGTTTCGCAAGCACAGAGACGGGAGATATTTGAAGTGTGCTCGTTTGAAGATGTTGGCTTGTCTAATGGTTCGTTCATAATTCAATCGCTGAGGGCTAGAGCTTCAATGGTATGACAAGTTGGGTTCTGTTTCATCTTAAAAGGGCAACAGATCTGATTCGGGGTTAAGAATCACATACAAGCTTTTTCTCGCTCCTCGCGCATTTCTCGGTTGCAGAATCATTCATTCGTTCAATTAGAGGCGTTTCACTTGATTACAAAGTGGTCATCCGTCACGTTCGCGACCCGGGAAACACTTCATTCCTTACATTAAGAAATAATTCCATAAGGAGAAAAATGTTTAAAATATCTGCTCTAGCCAAAAAGTTTCTCGGTACACGATCAGACAATTTCTTCCATATCGAGACTCGGCCATGACTCAGCTTTTAGTAGACCAGCAGAATTTGGCTCCTGTGCGTGCTACCAATTTACAGGTTGGTCAGCATCTAGTCCGAAGCTTTGACGAAGTCTTAGCTATTCATGCGATTTACCAAGATTGGTCAATCAACGAAGTGAAACTGGTATTAAGAGCTGACGATGGGAAGTTCAAAAGAGAAGTAATTAGCAAAGAATCTTTGCTTCTTGTCCTAGCTGCGTGAGCCATCTGCCATCACTAATCTGTAAACAGAATTTTATCTATCAGCTGGCGTTGCGTTGCCATATCGTTTGAGTCCACTGCCCAAGTAGGAGGTTTGACGCACATTGAGTCTGCTCTTGGGCCCAGCTCTTGCAAAGCTTGACCAACGTCGTCTGCTGTTCCACAAAGTGCAAAAGTTTCTGCCATCTCTAGTGGAACCAAATGGAGGCAATCTTGGACTGTCTTTTCCCGTCGAGCTTCCACGAGGGATTTTGCTATGTCGCCAAATCCGTGCTGGTCGAAATACGAGTGGTAGCTCGGAATTCCTGCATAGAAGGCGACATTCCCACGAGCTCGCATCGCTGCCTGTCGCCTATTTGTGTCTATTGAAGCCGTAAGCCAAAGCTGCACGTGAATCTCTGATGATTCTCTGTTCGCCAGCCTCGCTCCTTTCGAGAGCGCCTTTAGAGCGTAATCAAATGTCCACTCTCGAGACCAAATTGGATGCCCGATCAATCCATCCGCTGTTTCGCCGGCAAGCTCGCACAAACGTTCTCTCAAGGCGGCAACCCATACCGGAATTCGTGTTGCCTTGGGACTGAACGTGGGAACAAGTGATTCGAAAGACAACGAATAGTGCTCACCATCAAAAGGAGTGATTGTCGTCGATTGGGTGATCGCTGCTTCGTTGACCTGTCTCACAACTTGAATCAGTTCTCGCATGCGCCCTATCGGTGGGCTAAATTTTTCTCCATAAAATTTTTCGTTCCATGTCTGAGGAGCAGTCCCGAGTCCTAACACAAAGCGTCCCTCGCTGAGCTCATCTAATTCAATTGCAGCACAGGCTGTCTCGAAAGGAGATCTTACGAAACCCATGGCGATCCCTGACTCTATTCGCAAACTCGTGTTTGCCGCTGCGACTGCCAGTGCTGCCCAGGGAGGTCCATAAACCTGATTAACTATGGCTCCGGTATAGCCTTTTGCCTCTAAACGTTTGGCATTGTCAACTATTTCCTTGGCTGTTCCCTTTGGAAGCGGCGCCCAGAATTCCATTGCTGCCCTTTCTTATCCGGCATGCCAGACGGTGACTAATAGTTCATATTTATTGATTTTTTTATAATATTTACTGTTCTTAGATAAACATTCCTGAAGCGATCAGTTCAGCTGCTTCGTCCTCAGTGTGGCCCAAAATTTCGGTGAGAATTGGAAACAAGTGTTCACCAAACGTTGGTGCTGCCCAATTCGCCGAGCCTGGGGTTCTCGACAAATGTATGGGGTTCTCCTCAATCCATGTTTGTTCCCATTTCTCATGGGCAACTTGAGTGAATGCCCCTCGATGCTTCATCTGGGCGTCGTTCACTACATCAGGTGCGTACAAAATACGATGAGCAGCAACACCTACTTTTTGAAGTTCTACTTCAGCTTTTTCGCCGGCTAGTCCCCTGGTCCAATCACCGATAATAGAATCGATCTCATCATGTCTATCGATGCGTTCGGACAAGCTTAGGTCCGCTAAATCGGTACGGCCCAAAAGCTCAACTAATGCCCTCCATTGTTTATCATTCTCGCAAGCAAGCGCTAACCACCTATCTTCTCCCACGACTGAATAAGCCCCATGCGGCGCCATGTTTGCATCACGATTTCCAATTCGGGTTCCTCTAACACCGTTGACTTGTTGATCTAGGAACGCAGGAGATAGTAAGTGAACCGCTCCTTCCATCTGCGAGTAGTCAATGTACTGACCTTCTCCGGTTTGGTCTCGATGATCAAGCGCTCCAAGGATTGCAGCTGCAGTGAACCGGGGAGAAATAAAGTCAGAGTAAGCAGCAAATGGCCCACACGGCGCTCGATCCGGCCAACCGCCAAATGGGTAGAACCCTGCGACCGATGCGCCAATATTTCCAAAACCAGAAATATTTCGTAACGCTCCAGTCTGACCCATCAAAGAAGTAGAGACCATGATCAATTTGTCATTTATTTTTTTTAGATTGTCGTAACCAAGTCCTATGCGATCTATAACTCCGACTGAGTAGGACTCGATTAAAACATCAGCCCACTTTACAAGACCTTCCATAATTTCTTTAGATTCTGGCCGTCTAAGATCAATAGCTAAAGACATCTTTGAAGCATTGATGCTGTGGTAGCTCAAAGAATTTTCAGCTCCCGGCTCACCATTCATGAATGGCCCAGCGCCGCGCATAATGCATGGCTTAGCTTCAGACTCAATTCGGATAACTTCAGCGCCGAAGTCAGCCATCATTCTCGCTGTGTAAGGACCAGCTATTGCCCATGTAAGGTCAAGTACTTTGACACCTTGCAGCGGCGCTCCCGACCAACTTTTGGATGCACTGGCAGAGATAGCCGGTACTCGATGTTCAGCTGATTGCAAAATTTCGGTAGCATGCTGATTCAATCGAGGGGGGCCTACATCGGTAATCATTGGAGTCCTTGCTGGACGCGATACCGGTCCCGGATACTTTACACCTTCGATATCGGTCCAGTAATTACGCTCAAGAAAATGATCTAAACTAAGTAACTCATCGGTCTCCATCACCGGAACTAGGATTAAATTTCGACTCAACGCTCCGGTCAGCAACTCAGCTTTAGTTTTTGTAGCGATGAAGTCCTGAAGCACCTCTCCTCCCCGATTAAGCAGTTCTGGCGCTTTAGGGTCAGAAGTCAGCTGAGCTCCGAAACCAATCCAGTCGATATCGCGCAATTCCTCGGGGCACATACCCTCTTCTTCAACCCACTTAAAAAGTCTAATCGTGTAAGGGCCTACTGTCGGGCCTACTAGAAAGACGAGATTCACAAACCCGTCTTTGGCTTTGTAGACTGTCCTCAGCGTTATCGGACCTATTTCCATACCTCCTGATAGCCGTTTCGTCGAAGGCGCATCAACAAAGGGGTAGAGCGTTTGAAATTGCGTGGCGCTTAAATAACTTTGCTGAGCTGAGATGTCAGCTTGCTGGCCGACACCCGAACGATCTCTCTCCCTGAGAGCAAGAAGAACAGCGCATAGCGCATCTCCCGCCGCAAAATGCCACGTCTGAGGTAACGACAGCCGAACAGGCGCACGATCTCGGTCACCAGTTAAACCCATAGTCCCGGATGCGGCAGTATTCGTTATGTCAGTTCCGGCCCAACTAGCTTTTGGACCAGTAGATCCATATGGTGAGATGGAAGCGGTTACTAAGTGTGGATGTCGTTTGCACAGCCCATCAATATCAATTTTTTGAGCTCCGCTTTCGATCAACACATCAGCACCAGCAGCTAAAAACTCCAATGTTTCTTTACCCACATCAGTGTTTAGGTCAACAATGATCGACTTTTTGCCGCGGTTATAGGCGGCATGTGTCAATGAACGTTCTTCTATCGGCCCGTCTTCGGCATAGGGCCCGTGGTTGCGGGACCGACTGCCTTCTGGCGGTTCAACAGCTATAACTTCGGCACCCATTTGCGCCAGAATCATTCCACATAGGTGCCCGCGATCATCTGTCAGGTCTAAAACTCGATAACGCTTCAACACTTCAATCCCCCTCTGCGTTTAATGAGTTTGCCATATCGTCTTAAGGACACTGTCTCATCTAGATCAGTGGTTGAACAAACACTTTTAAGAGATATCAAATTAAATTCTTTATACCGGTTACATGTGCATCATTTTTAGGACCGCTAATTTTAAAGTCGGTTAGTCTTGAACCAATGATCATAAAGTTTCCACACTGGCGAGCTCAGACTCTCCTGGGTCGCCCTCGGAACCATGCAGCTCGGCAACTGTGTCTCCACCATAAACCTTTAAACCAGGCTAGGTAACTTTGAATCCGCCGCTGCGTTTTGGAATATTCGACCAGGTAGAGCATCCCGGTTCAGGCTCAATCGCCGATATTTATCGTGACCACATTGCTCTAGCCGTCACAGCCGATTCGGCAGGGTTCGAGCATTATTTCAAATCAGAGCATCACCATGTACCTCTTGACGCAGCTCCTAGCGTAGGCATCTTCCTCGCTGCGCTCAGTCAAGTCACTTCACGCATTAAGTTGGTATCACTTGTTCATCTTCTTCCCTTCTACGAACCGATGCGCTTGTACGAGGAACTGTGCATGTTGGACCAATTGTCTACAGGCCGACTCGAGTTTGGATTTGGCAAAGGAGTGAGTCCCCCGGAGCATCTTTTGTGGAATATAGATCGGACAGCGGTTGAACCAAGAACGGAAGAGTCACTCCAAATTATTTTAAAAGCAATGCACCAAGTAAAAACCGAAGGACTTGGAACGTTATTCAGTTTTGAAGGCAACTTTTGGACTTATCTAAATGCCCCCCTTGAGATCGAGCCCTACCAAACACCTCACCCTCCCCTTTGGCGTCCTGGGACTCTTTCGACCGCAGCCAAACTTGGAGTGAGCACAATCATTCCAGGACCAGCATCAGTTGTCATAAAAAAAATCAGTGAGTATCAGCAACTCGTGGAGCCTGGGCTTTGCCCTACCCAACAACCGATATTGTCTCTTCTGCGGAGAGTGGTGATAGCTCCGACTGACAAGGAAGCAGAAAATATAGCCCGTGCGGGTTGGGCCACGTTTGATGCCAACCTCACAAAACTTTTCCGACGTTATGACCTTTGGCCTCCTCATGTACCTAGTTTTCTCGGGGATTTTGATCAAGCGATAGACACAGATTCGTTGATCTGCGGGTCTCCTCAAAAAGTTAAGGAGCACTTTGCCGATATCACAGAAAAAATTCCTGGTGGATACGTGACTGTTTGCCCATCATGGGGCAACATATCAGGCTTCTATGCTCAGCAAACTCTCGATCTTTTTATAGAACACGTGATGCAGGGTCTTAGCTAAATAAATTAACTAGTTGCCGGCAGATTCAACTAATTATCTACTTGCAGTTCTCTAGATGGACAGGCCTCAGTCGCCTTAACTGACGCTGTCACGCTTATTGGAATATGTAGGGCTTCAGCGAGTCTTGAGCGGCTATGCGGTATTTATGCCAATTCCCGCCGCCGTAGTAGGCCAAACTGCCAGGCTCAGCGTCGCCATGCCCGTTGTAATACGAAATACAGTCTCTTAATGGAGCGGTTCCGATATCTGCTACTCGGCAATGCTCGGCATACGTCTCTTCTGATTCTTCCGTAACATCAACTACTTGAATTGCTTTGTCTCGCATGGCTGTGAGCATCCATATTATGTAGTCACCATGTTGCTCAATTGCATCAGTGAAATTAAAACTCCCACCACCACCTTGTGGACCTGAGACAATAAACAAATTAGGGAATCCCTTGCTATGAAGCCCTAAGAATGTTCTTGTTCCTTTTGATTTCCATTTATCACTCAACGTGACACCTTCGCGCCCTTTGATCATGTTGAAGGTTGATGTTGCCATCCACTGAAAGCCTGTGGCATATATCAGCACATCTAGGGGATACTCGACTCCATCATGTACCACTCCGCGCTCGTTGATTTCGCTAACTCCTAGAGGGGCTGTATCTACCAGCTTCACATTAGGCAGATTAAACGTCGGAAGATACTCATCGTGAAATGTCGGGCGTTTGCAGCCATAGGGATAATAAGGCTTTAGAGCCTCGGCCGTTTTGGGATCTTCGACTATGGCATCAACTCTAGCTCGGATCTGCTCCATAATCCGGAAGTTGGAGTCGAGTTGCCTTTGAATCATTTCTTCTTGACTTAGTCGCTCAGAATGCGTTTTTCGTTCTTTGAAATCATCTACTTTGCCGGCTAGATAGTCATCATTTGCTTTAATCGCTGTTCGCCCAGCAGAAATGCGAGCGAATCTGGCTCGCCTGGCTTTAGCCCAGCCGGGCTCGGCAGCCCATTCGGTCATTTCTTCTTCAGTCGTGGCTCGCTGATCTCTCACGTCTATCGAGGATGGAGTTCGTTGAAACACGCAAAGGCTACCAACTGTTTTTGCTAACTCCGGAATTGCCTGCACCGCTGTTGCCCCGGTTCCAATGATGCCAACTCTTTTTCCTTTTAGATCCACATGGTAATTCCATCGAGAGGTGTGAAATGAATCCCCGGCAAAGGTTTCCATGCCTTTAATTCGAGCGAGTTTAGGGCTAGTCAGGATGCCATTCGCCAAAATGACATAACGAGCACGCATTGCGTCGCCTCGATCTGTTTTAACTGTCCAACGCTCTGTGTCCTCATCCCATTCGGTGGACTCAACAGTTGTATGAAACAAGGCCCGGTCATAGAAGCCAAACGTTTCCGCCATTTTTTGGCAGTATTCAAGAATCTCGAATCCCGAAGCGAACTTCATCGTTGGGAAATAATTCATTTCCTCTAGCAGCGGCAGGTAACTATATGACTCTACGTCACAGGCAATTCCGGGGTAACGGTTCCAATACCAGGTACCGCCAACGTCGCCGCCTTTTTCGCAAAAACGAACATCTTCGAATCCAGCTTCACGGAGCTTATGCCAAAGCAACAAGCCAGCGAACCCAGCGCCAATTACTAGGATTTCACACTCGTCGGATAGCGTTTCTCGTTCAACCGGCGCCTCCGAGTAGACATCTTCTAAATATTTGCTGAAATCGCCCTCCATAGCCATGTAGTCAGCTGCGCCACGCCGGGCTTCTTTAAACTCTCTATACTTCGCTTGTTCTTCAGCATCGAAAACAGCGCCAACTGGCTCAGGTGGAAGCGTTTTTAGACTTAGGTTCTCATTCACTGAATAGCCCTGGCCAGCTATCTTGCTGCTAGCTTTTGCTGCCCGAGTGTTAAAGCTCTTGAGGCCGGTTTTAGGGTCGATTCTAATTGACATTCTCTACTCTCGATTCATGAGGGCGACGCACATTCACACCAAGGCGGCTTCACCATCTGGTGTCTCTTCTACTTTCACTAAGATACTCTCTTAAGCGACAGTCATGCACTCAGCTCTTCCCTCAATCTGAATTTTTGAATTTTACCTGAGGGAGTTCTCGGCATTTCAGTCATCAAAACTAATTCTTCCGGCCAAAACTGTTTTGCCGTTCCCAAATCTTCAAGAAATTTGCTTATGTCCAACAGGGTCAGAGTTGAGTTCGATGAAGTTACTACGGCACACGCCCTTTCGCCAAGACGCTCATCGGGAAGACCGATAATTGCGACCTCATCAACTCCTGGATACCTCAAAATTAGACTCTCAATCTCGGCAACTGGAATATTCTCGCCGCCACGGATCACTATGTCTTTAGTTCGTCCAACTATTCGGATACCTCCGTCAGAACGAAGTCGGGCTATATCTCCTGTATCAAACCAATCTTCCTCTGGAGTTGCTGCCTCGTAGAGGTCTTCGCGATGGAAGTACCCTAAGGCTTGACTAGCGCCACGAGTCTGCAGGTTTCCTGACTCTCCGACTCTCGTAACTTCTCCGTTGTCACTCATTAGCCGAATTTCCATCCACTCGACCGGCGTGCCATCTGAATTGGAAACCAACTCGACTGAGTCTCCAGGACGGGTACTCGTTACAACCATATTTTCAGTCATACCCCACAGAGCTATTAGCTGCGCTCCCAAAAACTCTGCTGCCTCTTCTACAACTTTGGGAGGGATGGCCGCACCTCCACAGATAAAAAATTTGAAAGAAGAAAGATCTCGAGTGGTACGCCGTTGCGCCGCTACCATGTCCATCGCAAAAGCTGTAGCAGAAAGAGTCCAAACAATTTTTTCATCCTCAACAGCATCAAGCATCTGGTCAGCATCCCAAACATCCTGGTAGACGACTTTCATACCCATTGCCAGAGGCTTAAGCAGGCCGTAACAAAATCCTGTTTGGTGGGCCAGCGTTGATGCCATGAAACAAACATCATCAGACTCGAGTCCATATATTTTGTCTATAGCCTGCGCTCCCGAGAATACTGTGTTGTACGAATGCAAAACGCCTTTCGGCTCACCTGTTGTTCCTGACGTGAATTGGATTTCTACAAGGTCATCAGAGGCTGGGAGACGACTGAACAATTCTTGTGAGAGGTCCGGATCTTCTTCCCAACGTCGTTCTACAAAATGCTTGTTGAAACTGATCGAATCTGCGCGATCAGGTCCTAACACGACGACGTGTTCTAGCGTTGGAACTTTCTCCCGGAGCTGAAGCGCCATCGCTGCATAGTCAAACCCGCGATAAATGTTTGAAACCACCAGAACTCTGCTCTTAGTTCGCCCCAAAATAAACTCAATTTCGCGTGATCTGAAAATTGGCACTAACGGGTTGGCAATTGCCCCTGCTCGCATTATTCCATAAGCCAAGGCTGGGAATTCCCATGAGTTCGGCAACTGAACCGAGACAGCTTCATCTTTCCCGACGCCTAGGTCAATTAAGGCCGCAGCACATCGCCTGCTAAGAAGTTCAAGCTCCCCATATGTATGTCGAATGGGTATATCCTGTCCCTCTGTGTAGCTCACTAACGCAGGTCTTTCCGGATCTTCTGCAGCCTTTGCTAAAAAATCGTCTAACAGAGTCTCTTCGCGCCACCAGCCATTTTGGTAATACTTCGCTGAAGCTAGGCTCGAGATGACACGACGTCCTGGAATCATTTCAACAAACTAAC
>CAJQGN010000077.1 GCA_905477545.1 uncultured Acidimicrobiales bacterium
CCATTATTTCCTCCTATGGAACTCTTTTAGTGAACCACACAAATTGCATAAGACCGTTAATTTGGAGCTAATCTTCTCCGCTTTTTCTTTGAGCCGCCCATTGCTCATAAGCCTTATGACAGCTACCAAAGTTGTTTTTATTCATCATCCACGAGGCGCTAGACCTTCACAGAATTATTTAGATGCTCTATAGATTAAGTAGCACTTTCGACGTGCGGAGAAGCTACTGACTATAGGGACCTTGACTCATAACGGCGATGCGCCATTAAGGCTCTTGTTACCAGTTGCGGCACGAACATAACCCTAAGGTGATTAGGCAGTTCGTTGAATCACATTGTTCCTAACTGTCCGTAATTTCGTAACTAGAGAATATTAATTACATACCATGCAAGAGGTTCATAAGAGCCGCTTTTGACTAGGTAACCAGAAGATACCCATGCCTCTCGCTATGTTTCAGCTTGGCAGGTTCAAGAGTCTTTCAATTCGAACTGTGGCGAGCGGAAGGTAGTCTGCAGCGTGTGCATAGTATTCTCAGACCTATTTATTTTATAGCTGCTGGATTGAGCATTTGGTTGGCGGTTTCAGCTTGCAGCAATACTTCGCCCATGAAGTCTCTTACAAGCAGCAACCTCGCTTCGTCTCAGGACCTCGAAGCTGATGAGACAGACGTTAGTTTACCGGAAGAGGAGCGAGGAGGGTCCGATACAGATGCTCAGCAAAAAGAGCTAATAGAATCTGAGATCGGTACTACCTCGGCACTAGCAGAGAGCTTAGACACATCGACTACGTTGAAGCACGCTGTCGAATCAAATCACCATGAATCCGAAATCGTTAGGTGGGTAGCACCCACCGCTGATAATTCAGTCTCCAGGAATCCGGAAATCACAATTAACAACTTTAGCCGTCTTGCTACATCGGATTTACAATCTTGGACTGAAGCAGGTACCTCCTATATCAACTGGTGGCACTCCGATATCACATCATTTATTTGGCCAATAGGCGATGAAGTCGGCGGACCAAATGACCTAAGTCATCCGTTCAACAGGTTCCAAGTAACCCTGGGCAAAGACTCTATAAAAAATCTGAAGAACGCCTACACAAACTGGTCAGACAGTGCCCCTTGCCTAACCGGTGAGCATCCAAATTTTGGCGGTTGGCAAAGCCGATACGAATTAGATGAGGGTAAAAAACTCGTTCTCGGTTGGATGGAGAGTGGCGCAGATGTAGCTACAGCACCTACTCCCTGCTTCAGTTCCAGAGCAGTTACTTACGCATTCCCTGATGAGTCCACTATTGAAAACGGCCAACACACTTACTTACACGAGCTCTATCATGCGCTATCAAGTTATCTTCAAGATTACTGCACAAATGGTGGAGCATTAGATGGCGATCGTTTCGATAAGTTACGTTGGGTCGCCGAAGGAACCGCCCATTACTTCGCTTACGTTGTTGCTGCAGAATTGAACGGAACCGATGATGCCATCGAGACCATGCTAAGAGATGCGGAGCGAGGTGCACGAGGCGGAGAAACTTTATCGAGCGCTGAAAGCGCCGCGGCCGCCCTTCGTTTAATGGTTGAGCGAGGAGATTTGTTGGAAGAAGACATTATGGGCGCTCGGATCTTTGAAACTTGCTCGTGGCCCGACAACTGGCAGATTTCTATTCCATCGGTTAGTTACGCCATGAACAACTGGCAAGAGATTGAATCAAGATCAGGCAAGTGGGTCTTCAAAAACAGCGTGCTTCCATAGCAAAACTCTTGAGTGAAGCCTTACAACCACTCCGTAATCGAAGCTACAAGTTATTTTCGCTCTAATTACTAATTAGTAATTAGTAACCTAGCTCCGAACACCAGGCGGTCGACTTCGCCAACATCTCCTTCTGCAGAAAGCTGCAGGGAGTAGATTCCTTCACCTTTAGTGTTCAAGAACTTAGCTACATTCTGAGCGATAGGCCTACTGAGACTAGCCGGGGAAACAAGGTCGATAACGCCTCCTTCAGGAGGATGCACAAACACGCTCAATAAGCCCCGTTCTGCATCTAGCCGAGGCTTATCAGCCCTTAAACCAAGTCCCACTGAATATGTGTTAGCAGCGACAGAAGCATCATTAGTCGCTATTACAACTTTGTTAATTCCACTGTAATTAGGAGGAGCGCTAACAAGATCATTAGGCTGCGAAACTGAATTCTCGGGGTACACCCTAATTAGGACACCATGAGTCGAACTGGGATGGATATCTCGACCTCCGGCTCCCAACATTTTGGGTAGCACCTTCAGATTACGCCCGAGCAGTACCTCTGCTTCAGCGTCTGGATCAGCAGCTTCAAGCATCAGCGCATAGATTCCGTCGCCGCGGCGATCAAGAAATTTTTGAAGAGCCTGACTTAAGGGCTTAGTAGGATTGGCTGGAGCCATTATCTCAATATTGCTGCCACCTGACGGTTGACACATAGCCACATGGGCCCCGAGGGCAGATACTGTTTGATCTGAAAAATCTGTGACCGGCATCCCAAACTCGTCGCGAAACACCTTTACCGCAGAGTCAAACTCATGCACGGCTATTGCTATCCGTGGCATTGCAGTTATCATCTCAGCCTCCAAAGAATGTCGAATCGCTTAATATTTTATTAATAGCATTGCTCTTGCAAGGATATCAACTATCACGTTCCCGGTAAGCAGATGACGCGACCCTGGCAGTCTCCGAGTCCTCGCCGTCACAGATCATCTGGGTTTAGCTCTACTTGCGTCAAGAATTGAAGCCTGTTCTAGCTAGCTAAAATTCGTTCCACCATTGACCTGAATAGTCTGCCCAGTCATATGTCGAGAAGCATGTGAACTTAAGAAAACTGCGACATCTGCTATCTCTTCTGGCTTACCCATAGCCCCAAGTGGAACTAACTTGCTCGCCTGAGCGATTTGTGTTTCGGTCATGCCGTCACGTGGTTGCGCTGTGTCGACTATGCCCGGAGCAATGGCATTTACTCTTATCCCGTATGGCGCAAGCTCTGCAGACACAGACCGAGTAAATCCGATAATCGCTCCTTTGCTCGCCGCATAGTGAACACCCCGAGCAGAATTCCTAAAGAACGCTACTGATGAGAGGTTTACGGCAGTGCCACTGCGTTCAGCCTTCACCAACTCATTAGCCATAATTTGAAGGCATCTAACACCACCTAGAACGTTGACGTTTTGGACTTGGTTCCAATCTTCTTCAGTCATGTTCAAGAAATCCCGACGAGGAAATATTCCAGCATTATTAACTAACAGATCGATCCCTCCGAGCTTTTGCCCGATGGCAAAGGCTTCAGCACAATCGGCTCTAACGCCTACATCACCCTGAACGATTAACGCCTCGGACCCATTGCTAACAATAGAAGCGGCAATCTCAGCAGCAGTTTCGTGATCATCGAGGTACTGAACAACGACCGACGCGCCTTCTGATCCTAGCGCTTCAGCTACTGCTCTTCCTATTCCCTGTTGTGCACCAGTAACAAGTGCGACGCGTCCTGCGAGTATCCCCATTTCGGCAGTCTAGGCCAAGAGCCAGAACCTGTGCTTAGACCGCTGCGGGCATTCCCTCAGAAGTAAACGAA
>CAJQGN010000078.1 GCA_905477545.1 uncultured Acidimicrobiales bacterium
TGTATACGCTTCTAATTGTGCAGTCTGTCATGGACAAGATGGTGAAGGTGGGATAGGGAGTCGGCTGACTGGTATTGGTCATCGTCGTTCTTATTCGAGTCATCTAGAAATAGTTCAACAGGGACGGCGCTCAATGCCTGGGTTCAGTCGCAGGTTAAACCCATCAGAAATATCTGCAGTCGTTGCTTACCAACGACTAGCGTTTTCTGAATCAAAAAAATAGCTACAGTTCTGCATTCTGATGATGGCCAGGCTTCAGTAGCTATGTAAGTTAACTAAATGTTATCTCAAGGCGATAGAGCTCCAGCTTTTACTCTTTTTGACCAGAGAAGCCAGAAGGTTTCTCTAACTAAGCTAGCGCCGAAGTCAGTGTTTCTATTTTTTTATCCGAAAGCTGACACCAGCGGCTGTACATCACAAGCGTTAGGTCTTAGAGACTTGATTAAAGGAAACAAAAGTGTTCAGCTAATTGGAGTGAGTCCTGACTTACCTAGAACTCAAATGAAATGGGATAATAAGCATGAGTTGAGATTCCCTTTGCTTTCTGATCCTGATCATAAAGTATCTGCAAAATATGGAGTGTGGGGCTCAAAAAAGTTGTATGGGAAAGAGTATCAGGGGGTCATCAGATCAGTTTTTTGGATAAGTAATACCGGCCGGATCTTAGAGTGCTGGTACAAAATATCGCCTAAGGTAAGCGTTGAAAAATTAACCGAAGTGTTAGAGAGAAGCAATGAATAAAATGCCCGACCCCAAAGAGTTCTTAGCACATCGTTCGCCGTTTTTATTCGTTGATGAAGTTATCGACCTGGATCCGGGGGTTTCCTGCACAGCTTCATGGCATTTATCTGGTGAAGAGATGTTTTTTGAAGGGCACTTTCCTGGGTTCCCCACTCTACCAGGAGTGTTAATTGTTGAGGCTCTTGCTCAGACCGCTGGCATAGCGGCGTTGAGTCATGCGCAATATCAAGGGAAATTACCGCTTTTCGGAGGAATCGATAAAGCGAGATTTCGTCGGCAAGTTTCACCTGGCGATACCTTGGTTTTGAAGTCAACGCTTGGGCGGATGTCATCTCGAGCAGGGAAAGGCAATGGACTCGCCACCGTTAATGGTGAAATTGCTTGCTCTGTTGAGATGCTTTTTGTTATCGCAGATGTTCCAAAGCCATAGGCATTAAACCCGGATTCTCAATGGGACAAATTATTCGGAACTCGATCTTGTTGGGACTAGCTGTAGGAATATTTGGACTAACCTTTGGGGTTCTGGCCACTGCTTCTGGTCTCACAGTCGCCCAATCATTAGCAATGTCCTTATTTACCTTTACTGGTGCCTCACAGTTTGCCTTTGTAGGACTTTTGGGAGCCGGCGGCGGGGTTACTGCTGCGCTACTGAGCGCTCTCTTACTAGCTGCGCGTAATGGACTATATGCAGCTTCGATAGCGACTCTCCTTCCAAAAAGCCGATTCAGAAAAGCATTAGCCGCCCAACTCGTGATCGATGAATCAACGGCTATGGCCACGGCACAGAAGAATCCAGACGCTTCGAAGCGAGCTTTTTGGGCAACTGGACTTGCTATCTATTTGTTTTGGACTTTAGGAACGCTTCTCGGAGCGCTTTGTGGCGATCTCATAGGTTCACCGGATGCTTGGGGCTTAGATGCCGCATTTCCTGCAGGTTTCGTAGCGCTTCTAATCCCGCATCTAAGAAATCATGCGGCTTTAGTTGCAGCATTGTCTGGAGCTGTAATTACCGTCATTGCTGTTCCTGTTCTGCCAATCGGTGTTCCAGTACTCTTTGGTGTTTTCGGAGCTGTTCTGGGCTACTGGCACGGGCAAAGACGGAGGGCTGGTTCGTGATTTGGTCTGCAATCTTTATCCTGTCTCTGGGTGCGTATCTATTCAAAATTGTTGGTGCAATAATTGGTGCCCGTCGAGGGAAAAATAAGCAAATTGAGGCGTTTTTGTTGCTTCTACCCCCAGCGTTGCTGAGTAGCTTGATCGCTCTGCAAACCTTTGAACTGAATGGCACTCTAGTGCTAGATGCGCGAGTTTTCGGCGTCGCCACCGGGTGCATCATTGCCTACTGCCGGCGCCCATTCTATGAAATTGTAGTTTTCTCTGCGCTCGTGACGGCAGTAATTCGTCAATTTGGGTAACGTCTATGAGTCCAAACTTCCAAATATGAGACTCCCATTGTGTCCTCCAAAGCCAAAAGAGTTAGACATCGCTGGTCCTGGAACCCATTCTCTCGCCGAGTCAACGACTAGGTCTATATCGGGCAGCTCTGGGTCTTTTTGTTTGTGGCCCGCCGTAGGTGGGATAAGGCAATGTTTTATCGATAGTAGAACTGCTGCGGCTTCTATTGCGCCAGCAGCTCCAAGACCATGACCTGTTACGCCTTTGGTCGAAGTGATCGGAGGCCCGTCTGAGCCAAATATTGAAAAGATTGCTTGAGCTTCCGCCGCATCATTATGAGGGGTTGATGTTCCATGCGCATTCACATGTCGGATATCGCATGCTGAGAGACCCGCATCAGCGATCGCCAGTTGCATGCACCGCGCAGCACCTGTCCCGCCTGGAGCGGGAGCGGTAATGTGATGAGCATCAGCATTTGAACCGGAGCCCAGAATTTCCCCATATATGTTTGCTCCACGTTTAATAGCTGATTCCATTTCTTCGAGGACAAGGGTGGCGCTTCCCTCGGTCATCATGAAACCGTCTCTGTCCTTATCAAAAGGCATTGAGCGCCCAGATGATGACAAGGCTGTCATATTCTGAAAGCCAGCTAACCCAACAGGTGACATCACAGATTCTGTGCCACCCGAAATAATAACATCTGCGTAGCCCATAGAAATTAGTCTTGCAGCATAACCAATTGCGTGTGTGCTCGCTGCGCAGGCAGTTGTAACGGTCTCATTTGGGCCTTGGAATCCATATTTCATCGAGATAGCGGCACCAGCAGCATTTGGCATAATCATAGGAACCATGAAAGGCGATACCCTTTTCGCTCCCTTCCTGTCATGGACTAATACCTGATCTTCAAAAGTATGGAGACCACCGACGCCAGTAGCAAAAATAACACCAATACGCTCCGTGTCTGTTGTCAACTTACCAGCATCTTCTAGAGCCATGGATGCTGAAGCAACGCCCATCTGCTGTGAGCGGTCCGAGCGACGCGCATCTTTTGGGTTGTCGAAGTATAGAAGCGGATCGAAATCGTGTATGCGACGTTCTCCTTCTGGGGCTGGAGCGTTCAACCCCTGCCAGAAGTCCTCAAGTCCGGTGCCTGCACAAGAGACGACACCGAGGCCCACAACGGCAACCCGGCGTCTGTGCATCACAGTTTTGACTCTACAAGCGCAACAGCATCAGCCACTTTGGCTACGCCTTCTAGCTCTTCTTCTTCGACGGTTATATCGAATTCTTCTTCCAGAGCCATCACTAATTCAACTAGGTCAAGGCTATCTGCGTCGAGGTCATCAGCAAATACAGCGTCAGGCACGACAGCGGATTCATCTACAGCCAGTACTTCTACTGCACATTTTTTGAAACGTTCGAAATTATCACTCATAGTTAGAGTTTTCCTTATCCTTATGTGTAGGGATTATAAGATTCTAGATGGTTCTGCTCAGTGACCCATGCCTAAGCCGCCGTCAATCGGAATAATGCTGCCGGTGATATAGGCTGCAGCGTCCGATGCCAGAAACGCTGCTAACGAGGCGATCTCCACAGTAGTGGCTGTTCTTCCTAATGGAACTGCTTTGGTGATCATGGATTGTTGCTCATCAGTTAATTCCCTGAACATGTCGGTATCAACTGGTCCCGGGGAAATTACATTTGCTGTAATGCTACGAGAACCGAGCTCTCGAGCAAGAGACCTAGCTAGACCAACGAGCCCTGCCTTACTTGCAGCATAGTTGACCTGTCCAGCTGAGCCGGAAAGACCGACGACAGAGGATAGAAAAATCAGTCTTCCCCAACGAGCCCGAACCATTTTTTTTGCTGCTCTTCGTGCAATTCGATATGTGCCCGTCAGATTCACATTAATGACATCTGCGAAGTCTTGATCGGTCATTCTGAGCATCAGTTGGTCGCGTGTGATCCCGGCATTCGCTATCAAGATCTCGATTGGTCCAATTTCTGACTCGATTGTCTGAAAAGCCTTGTCGACTTCGTCACTATCGCTCTGATCGCAGGCGACGGCGAGTATACGGTCGTCATCAATTTCGGGCGCTCGAGCAGTTATAACCACTCTGTGACCTAGGTCGGCGAAAAGAGTAGCTGTGGCTAAGCCAATTCCGCGATTTCCGCCTGTCACCAAGACGTTTTTCTTTGAAGTCATACGCCATTCCATTTTAGAACGGCTGAAGCTGAGGTCATACCTGCTCCGAAACCAACAAGAAGCACATTGTCGTCCTTGGAAATTCTATTTTCTTGCAGCGCGTGATCTAACGCCAAAGGAACTGATGCCGAAGAGGTGTTGCCTGTTCGATGTATAGTCATTGAGGTTTTTTCGAATGGTATTCCCAGTCTTTTACAAGAAGCCTCAACGATCCTCACGTTAGCTTGATGGGGTACTACTAGATCGATGTCATCAGGCGTCAAATCCGCCATTTCGAGAGAATGAAGCGCCGATCGTTCCATCGCGAGGACTGCGTTTTTGAAGATAGCCCCACCGCTCATTATAAGTTTCCCATCAAACTCACAGAATAGAGTATCTTCGAGAGCTCCGTTGCTAGCGACGTGCCAACCCTTCAAATCACCTTCTCCGTCGGTGCGCTCGATGACCGCAGCGCCAGCGCCATCAGCGAACAAGATGCAAGTTGAGCGGTCATCCCAGTTTGTAATTCTGGACAGTGTTTCAGCTCCAACGACCAAGATCCGGCGGTGTCCGAGGTTTATGAAGCCGTGTGCTGCTATCAAACCGTACACAAAACCTGAACATGCAGCGTTCAGATCCATAGCGCCACAAGAGAGCCCAAGATTTTCTTGCACGGTCGAGGCTGTCGCCGGGACCCGCCGATCAGGGCTGGTTGTGGCTAAAATGAGTAGATCTATAGTGGACGGGTCTATTCCTGATCTTTCAATAGCTTGACGCGAAGCATCTGTGGCTAATCCTGATGTGGTTCCACCGATGCGACGCTCTTGGATACCTGTTCGGTCCACTATCCAATCGTGAGTAGTGTCTACACGCTCAGCGAGATCATCGTTGGTAACAACGTTATCTGGTAACGATGTGCCAAGAGAAAGAAGCCTTGCTCCTGAGGGTTGAGGCAAACTCATAGGACTCCGATCTAGTGGGTTCTTAACCAAGTTATAGGTTGTCTAGCTGTTACTCGCTCACCTTCCAACGCCATGACTCCCATAACGGTTCCGGCGAAAGGAGATCTTACCTCTTCATCGGAAACCCAACCTACAACGTCTCCCACGTTTAAATGAGAACTTTCGGTAAGGTCAGGATTGGGCGTAAATAAACCAGCTGCAGGACTAACTACAAGTCGTTCTGTAACGTAGAGACTTTCTCCATGACCATCGGCGGGTAATGCTCCTGTAGCGGGGCTCGTCTGAGCGGTATCTGTAAGCGTGGTTAGCAGCATGTCGACATCTGTTGGGCTCTGAACTGAAAGAGTCGAGCATCCTTTTATCGTCCGTTTCGCCATTCCGCTAAGGACCGCGCCTGGACCCAATTCAACGTAGGTGGAAGCGCCGTTTTGGTCTAACGCATACAGTGTTTGTCGCCATTGGACAGGGCTACAAAGCTGGCTTGCTAGCAGATGCTTCCACTCCTCGGCTGTAGTTCTAGGGATTGCGTCTACATTTGCAAAAACTGGGATAGCTGGAGCGCGAAAATCCACTGTCCCAAGCGCTTTTCGAAGACGATCTCTCGCTGGCGCCATAAACGGAGTATGGAACGCTCCTCCGACTGGGAGTTGCATAGTTTTTTTGGCCCCTAGCTGCTTAGCTTCTGCGCCTGCTAAAAGGACGCCCTCTGGGGAACCTGCAATAACCACTTGTCCGGGAGCGTTAAAGTTAGCTACCCAAGCATCACCATCAATTCGTGCGCAAGCTGTGTTTACTAAGTCGTCGTCCAGACCAAGGACTGCTGCCATGGCGCCTTCTTGCTCATCGGCTGCGATTTGCATAGCCTCTCCGCGCTCGGCCACTAGTCGCACGGCATCTTCATATGAAAGCACTCCGCTCGCGCAGAGGGCACTGTATTCGCCCAGGGAGTGTCCAGCTGCATAGTTTGGAGCTAATCCGGTCCGCTCAACAGCATCTAACGTAACCATGCTTAGAACAAATGTAGCCAACTGAGAGTTACGAGTTTGCCTTAACTCATCTGCGTCAGCTCTTAGAAGAAGGTCTTCGACGCTTCTCCCGCAAGCCTCAGACGCTTCTGAGACAAGTTCCCAACTATCATGTGCAATCCATTGTTCTCCCATTCCAGGTTTCTGCGATCCCTGGCCTGGGAATGTGAATGCGAGCACTCTGCCTCCCTGTATGGCGACACGGAAAGTGATGCCAATTCAACGTGTCCTGACCAATAGAAACCCATCAGTCAGAGTCGACTGATTAGATGGTAGAGCAGAAGTGAAAGAAAGTGGGTAATTTCGACTAAGTCGGCTATCTCGAGACCTCAATTTGTTCTAGAAAGCGGTAACCTCATAGATTGTCGCCCGGGTGGTGGAATGGCAGACACGGAGGATTCAAAATCCTTTGCTCTAACGGGCGTGCGGGTTCAAGTCCCGCTCCGGGCACTCAGCTACTAACTTATTTTGAGGGGCAAGGCCGCTCTCCGAAGCCTATTCTCTTGTATGTGAAACTTGAAGATAATTCAGATCCTTACAAATCGCCTAGTGACGCTGAGTTGTTTCTAACGCCTCATGCGTTTGCGGACAAGCTATATGAAGGCCAAACAGTGCTGGTAACTGGAGGCGCTGGAGGAATTGGTCGAGCTATCTGTATGTTGCTAGGTCGATTAGGTGCGCGTGTGGTTACCTGTGGCCGAGATGCAGAGAAACTCGATAAGTTGAAGGTTTCTCTGAGGGAACATGGAATTAACTGCAGATCGATGGTGATGAATCTGAGGGATCCGGATGCCGTAACGGCATTAATCGAATTTGCTCGAAGCGAATCCGGTCGTTTGGATTTAGTTTGTAATAACGCTGGTGGTCAGTTCCCTAAGGCCGCTGTCGAGATAACGCCCAAGGGGTGGGCTGCAGTGCTTGAAACTAATCTCTATAGTCAGTGGTACATGATGCAGGCGGCAGCGAATTCATGGATAAGAGATGAAGTAGCCGGTTCTATTGTCAATATAGGAACGGTGACTGGCAAGGCTAGCGCAGGGCTTCCGCACACAGCGGCTGCGAGAGCTGGAGCAGTTGGGCTAGCGACATCGTTAAGCGTTGAATGGGCTCCACATAGCATTCGCGTTAACACAGTGGCTGTTGGAGTGGTTCGAAGCCCTGGGTTAGTTAACTACCCGCCCGAGGCACGACCTTCATTTGATCACAACGCTCAAAGGCGTTTGGGTGAAGTGCATGATGTGGCGCAAGCCGTTGCATTTCTTGGGTCTCCAGTAGCTTCGGGATATGTTACCGGCGACGTCGTAAACGTTGCTGGAGGTGAACAAGCCTGGGGAGAATACTGGGCCCTTGGAAAGCCAGATTTTTTTAAGGTGGAAGAATAGCGCCATGCGACCTGAGTTGCAGAGAGACAAGTGAATGTCAAGTTCTGAAGGAACCCAACAAAAAGTTGACACGACCCGTTTGCAGGCAATAGCACGTGGTTACACGGAAGCAGCTGTGCTCTATACGGCTTTAGATATTTCGCTTTTCAGTCATGTTCACAATGGAGCGAGTTCCGAAGCAGCTTTGGTTAAGTTAACTGGGCTTAGACCCTTAGACATCGATAGATTAGTGACGTGTTGCCTGAGCATGGGGTTGTTATTGTGGGACGCTGGCAAACTAGTGAATTCACGAGACGTAGATACGTTTTTAGTTGAAGGGTCAACAAAATTTGCCGGGCCCTGGATGACATTCACCCGCCAAGACGTTCCGGGCTGGTTTGATATGACAGCTAAAATGCGATCACCTAGAGCATCACTTTTGGGAATGTACGACGATCTGACTGTTGAGTCCGCAAAGAAATATCATGAAGCAACGGCGAGCATTGGATTTGGTGCAGCTCGAAGGTTCGTGAAATTGGTAGATCTTAATGGGCGACGACACCTTCTAGATCTGGGTGGTGGTTCGGGCGCTTACAGCATCACAGCGGTGAAAAAGTTTCAAGGACTTAAAGCAACGGTTCTTGATTTACCTCCGGTAGTGGTAGCAACTCAAGATTATATTAAACAAGAAAATGTCCAAGAAAGAGTTACCACTATCGGTGCAGACTTCACCAAAGGGGATTTTCCATCTCCTGTCGACGTTGTAGTGATGGCTAGCAATCTTCCTATCTATGGAAGCGACGTCATAGCAGATGTGGTTCAACGAGCGTTCAAGGCGTTAGAACCGGGCGGTGAGATGCATCTAATCGGTGAGATGTTAGACGACGATAAGTGTGGCCCGTTGGACGCTGCGATGTGGGGAATGAACGAGTTGATCTGCGGAAGTTTAGGGAGAGCCCACACGCGCTCTGACTGTGTGAAGTATTTCGAAAAAGCGGGTTTTGTCGATATCGAGATTTCGGACTTTGTGCCTAATGTCTTAGTCAGATGCACTGGTTGGCGACCTTAGCGTTTATGTGCTGAGTACCTTAGTTTTTCTGACCAGAGTCTACATTAGCTTCTACAAAGCGATTGATAGCGGCGGTCGTAAGGTCCGTGCAAATTTGTTTCGTGAGGTGAGCAGTCATGACAAAGTCTGAAGGCAAGTCTGAGTTCGGTGCTAAATGTGCTCTTTCAGAGACAGTTGTTTTCCAAGTCGATATTTGACTGTCGGTAACAGCACTTGGCTTATATTGTACAAGAACATCTCCGCGTTCTAATATGCCGAGTTGCTCTGAAGGGCTAAGTTGCCTGGTGATAAAACGAGGAGCTATCCAAACCTTGTGTGGCCCTGAAGTTGGCGGGTCGCTCAGGTACTCAGTTGGAGTATCCACTAGAACATGAAGCAAATAATCGGCTGCTCGGGGCTCTCTGATTGTATTTTGGCAGCCTTTAGCTTCGTTCTCGGATGCACACGCGAATAAAAAAGTACTAGCAAGCGCCAACAATAAAAAAAATGTTCGTTGAGTTGAGGGTGAGGCTTCATTGGCATTTGTACGATACATTTTTCCTTATGATGACCCGGTCATTAGAGCGCCGTCTGCGACACGTCGCGGATCAAATTCTAATTCTACGTAAAGAACTGTATTACCTAGAAGAAGAGCTCAGACATCTGCTCGAGGAAGCAGACACTACGCGTATACAAGCATTGTTATCCGAAACACCGATAGCGGAACGCACTCATAGACAAGCATCGCGTCATGCTCAAGTAGTTGGAAAAAGAAAAATGGGCGTTGAGCGTCTACTGCTAGATCTTGACGCCCGCCAAAATATTTTGCTTGACCGTATCAGTGGGTAAGAAAAGCAAAGATTGCGTTCTGCCGGCGTCAATGTGAGGCAAGATCATTTTTAAAGATAGACTTGGTACCTTCAAAGCAGATTGGAGCTTTTGGCCTCATTGTTGCTGTCTAATCCCAAAAGGAATGCCGTTGTCTAAAAGGGTCGTAATTGCAGAAGATGAAGCAATTATTCGACTGGATTTACGCGAGATGCTAGAAGAAGAGGGTTACACGGTCGTGGGGGAGGCTGGTCGTGGCGATGAAGCCGTTGAGCTGGTGCGACAGCTAGATCCTGATCTGTGCATATTCGATATTAAAATGCCTGGATTAGATGGACTAAGTGCCGCTCGAGCTGTGTGTTCTGAAAGGAATGCTGCGGTGGTAATCCTCACGGCCTTTAGTCAGCGCAATTTGATTGAACAAGCTCGTGACGCAGGGGTTCTTTCATACCTTGTTAAACCTTTCCAGCGGGCTGAGCTCGTGTCGGCCATTGAAGTAGCCTTAGGTCGTTTCGATGAAATGGTAAAGCTAGAAGAAACAGTGAAAGAACTTGAAGGTCAGCTTGAGTCCAGAAAAATGGTTGACCGGGCAAAGGGCAAGTTGATGGACGAGTATCAAATGTCTGAAAACGATGCTTTCGTTTTTGTACAAAAACAAGCAATGAATGACAGATCAACGATGCTTGTTGTTGCTCAAAGTGTTCTTGACGGATCGCTGGTTCCTGGGGCTTAGCGCCTACTGTTCAAAACATTCGTTGGCATTTCTGCGCATACCGGTCTTCAGCGCTTAGAGTCGGCTTTGTGGCGAAGTTAGTTTTTTTAGATGGCAATTCACTTACGTACCGAGCATTTTTTGCCCTGCCTACTGATATGGCCAATAGCTCTGGCCAAGTGACGAACGCTGTGTACGGCTTTACCGTGATGTTGATTAACTTAATTAGGGACCACGAGCCCGATGGGTTAGTAGTCGCATTTGATAGACCTGAACCAACTTTTAGACATCGAATGTTGCCTGAATATAAAGCACAACGTGAACCCACTTCTGAACTTTTAGTTCAACAGTTTCCGTTGGTGCGAAATGTATTGGACGTCCTGGAAATCCCTACGGTTGAAACTGTTGGGTTCGAAGCGGATGATGCTCTAGCGACTTTGGCTACCAGAGCAGCTGCGAATGGCGACGAGGCTGTGATCGTAACTGGCGATCGTGACCTGTACCAAATGGTAAGTGATCCGTTAATTCGGGTTCTCTACAACCGACGTGGGGTTTCTGACTACGCGCTATACGACGAGGCCGGAATTAAAGAAAGGACTGGTGTTACTCCCTCTAGATACGCCATGTATGCGGCTCTACGCGGTGACACTTCAGATAATCTTCCTGGGGTTCCAGGTGTGGGGGAGAAGACCGCTGCGCGGTTGATTAATGACTACGGTGACCTCGATGGCATTTTTGCCAATGTAGATAAACAAACACCAAAACTTCGAGAAAATTTAAAAATGTTTGAGGAGCGAGCGAGGATAAACCACCAGGCGATGGTCCTCCGAGAAGACGTCCCAATCGATTTAGATGTTACTGACCTACGTTGGGGAGAACTAGACGCTTCGGCTGTAAAAACCTTGTTCGAAGAACTTGAGTTTGTTTCTTTGTACGAGCGTTTGAACGAAATACTAAAAGGGCGATTACCAGCGCTGGAAAGTTCATATTCGATTCTCGAGACACCTGTGTTTGTCGAGGGGAATAGCGTAGAGAAGGCGCAGTTCATCGCCCAGTTGCTTGATGAAAAAAATCGTACTCTATCTGTAGGATGGTCAACCGCGCCTAGTGGCTTACTTGTGGCTCTTGCAATCGCAACGGATACAGAGACCGCGAAAGTGCTCTGTTTGAACGAGTCAGATCTTGCTCATACAGATGTGCAGGTCCAGTTGCGAAGACTGACCTCAGGCGTAGATTGTCATATCGATACACATGATGCGAAAGGCCTTACTAAAGCCCTGTCATTGATAGAGGTCGAGGTGACTGGTCTTCGGCTAGACACAGCGATTGCGGCTTATCTAATAGACCCATCGGGAAGTAAGTATCTTTTAGACGAAATCTTGTTCCGATACTGTCAAATAAAGCTACCTGATGACGATTTAACTTTAGAAGGTCAATTTGATTTTGACCATGTGGCGGTCGGTGTTGAAACGAAAACTGCTATTGATGCTATATGTGTTGCTCATGTATCACAGGTTCTAAGCAAGTTATTAGAAGCAAGAAAGATGAACTATCTTTATGAAGAAATAGAGCGTCCCTTAATAGGTGTCCTAGCGCGAATGGAGCAAACCGGTGTTGCAATCGATTTGCCCGAACTAACCAGTCTGCGTGATCGACTCGTGTTAGAAGTTGGTCGGTTGGAACGTGAGATTCATGACGCTGCGGGACGTACTTTTAACGTAAACTCAACAAAACAATTACGCGAAGTCTTGTTTGAAGATTTACAACTGACCCCTCAGAAAAAGACGAAAACGGGTTTCTCAACTGACGCAGCTTCACTAGAAAAAATTCGAGATCAGCACCCAGTGGTCGAGATGTTAATCAGCTATCGGGAAGTAGAAAAGCTGCGATCGACTTATGGCCAAGGACTGCTGGACGTCGTCGGTGCTGATGGTCGTATCCATGCGACTTTCAATCAGACTGTTGCTCGAACCGGGCGACTAAGTTCAGAAGATCCAAACTTGCATAATATTCCCGTTCGTACTGCTCAGGGGCGCCAATTTCGGAGTGCATTTGTTGCAACTAAAGGCTTTGAGCTTTTGGTCGCTGATTACAATCAGATCGAGCTTCGTGTTATTGCCCATCTCTCGGATGATCCGGGTCTCATAAACGCATTTGCCACAGGTACTGATATCCATAACGCAACTGCTGCATCGGTATTTGGTGTAAGCCCTGAGGATGTCTCAGGAGAGCAACGGTCAAAAGCAAAGATGATTAGTTACGGTCTTGCTTATGGAATGGAAGCGTACGGTTTAGCTCAGCGGCTTCGGGTTTCTAATGGTGAAGCTGCTGAGATTCTTAGCGCTTATTTCCTCGCTTTCCCTAAAGTGAAGTCATTTATGGAGACAGTGGTGAGTGAGACTAAGGCAAAAGGCTATACAGAAACTATGTTTGGTCGAAGGCGCCCTATGCCCGAGCTAAACGCAAGCAATTTCAGGATTCGTCAGGCAGCTGAGAGACAGGCTATGAACGCTCCTATCCAGGGCTTAGCGGCTGATATTTTCAAGGTTGCGTTAGTTCGCTTGGATAGCGAACTACGTCGAATAGGTGCCGCTAGTTTCTTAGTGCTGCAGGTTCATGACGAAGTAATCTTAGAGGTGCACCCTGATGAAAAAAAGCAAATTCTAGATTTGACAGTTGAAACCATGTGTAACGCGACCGACCTGAAAGTACCGCTTGAAGTTCATGTGTCAAGCGGAAACTCTTGGGGAGTTGCTAAAGGGTGAAACGGTAAATTATTTATGGCCACCGGTGCTAATGGTTCAAGCCACTGGTTTGAGGTACTCGCAGAGCATATGGGTTCAGCATATCTTCGATACGCGTTTACTAAAGGAACAACACGAGAGGTAGATCGGCTATTTGAAGTTTTCAATTTGAGTGCAGGTGATCGAGTTCTGGATGTTGGATGTGGGCCCGGAAGACACGCTCTTGAATTAGCTCGTCGTGGGGTGCAAGTCGTAGGTATAGACATTTCGGAACGATTTGTGAATATAGCGACTAACGCTGCAAACGCCGAGCACTTGGACAATTTGGTCTCGTTTCGAGTTGCTGACGCCAAAGAAATCTTATTTGAAGATGAATTCGATCTTGCTATATCCATGTGTGAAGGGGCCTTTGGTCTTCAGTGTGGTCCAGCTGCGTCGACAGCAAAAGCAAATCTAGAAGGGGACCGAAAGATTTTAGCCTCGATGGCTCACTCTCTCATTGAGGGGGGGAAAGTAGGCGTGGCGGCGTTTTCATCATATTTTCAGGTTCTTCATCTAGAAAATGAAAGTGGTGGAAGGTCTGAATTCGATGCAATGACTGCCACAGCTACTGAACGTACGGAGATCCGAAACGAGGAGGGAGATGTTGAAGCAGTGACTCTTTGGACCACGTGCTTCACCCCGCGTGAGCTGTGGCTATTAGCTGAATCGGTAGGGCTAGGTCCAATTTCTGTGCAGAGCGCGTTCTCTGGCAAAGATTATTCTGGACAAGAACCAGATCTCGAAAGCCCTGAATTTTTTCTTGTTGCTCAAAAGCTTTCTTGAGGTGAGATGCATGAGCGTGGGGTTCGCGTTGTTCCTTCGGGTAGAATAGTGGCCTGTGTAAGACGTGGCTCCGCTCACTCGTCCGCACACTCCTATTGCCTAGCCCCGAGCGTTGCGACGTGTCTGAAACAACAGAATTTGGCAGCTTTACTGATGCCGGTGAATATATCCCTCGTATTGTCATCGAGAATGATCTCGGATCTATGTCGTTCGAGGAGGCAATTAACGGAACCGTCGTCGAATTCAGCGACGGAGACCTAGTCAAAGGAACAGTTGTCCGAATCGATCGTGACGAAGTCCTACTCGACATCGGGTTTAAATCCGAAGGCGTTATTCCAAGTCGTGAACTCTCGATTCGTAATGGTGTTGATCCTTCAGAAATAGTTTCGCTTGGCGAAGAGATTGAAGCTCTCGTGCTTCAGAAAGAAGATCAAGAAGGACGTCTCGTTCTCTCCAAAAAGCGTGCCCAGTATGAACGAGCATGGGGTCGAATCGAGGAAGTTAAAGAAGCTGAAGGCGTTGTATCAGGCCTCGTTATTGAAGTCGTTAAGGGCGGTCTGATTGTTGACATCGGACTTCGAGGTTTCTTACCGGCTTCATTAGTTGAACTTCGTCGGGTTCGAGACCTTGCGCCTTATATCGGAATGGAACTCGAAGCAAAAATTATTGAACTTGACAAAAATCGAAACAACGTTGTGTTGTCGAGGCGCGCGTGGTTGGAAGAGACCCAAAAAGATCAACGCGATAGTTTCTTAGATAATTTGAAGCCAGGTGAGAAGCGAAGCGGCGTCGTTTCCTCTGTCGTCAGCTTTGGTGCATTTGTCGATTTGGGCGGTATGGACGGCTTGATCCACGTGTCAGAGCTCTCTTGGAAGCATGTCGATCATCCATCCTCCGTGGTAACGGTTGGAGATGAAGTAGACGTTGAAGTGTTGGAAGTCGACCGTGAACGAGAGAGAATTTCTCTATCCCTGAAAGCTACTCAGACAGATCCATGGCA
>CAJQGN010000079.1 GCA_905477545.1 uncultured Acidimicrobiales bacterium
CACACCGAAGCTGTAACACTGGGAGTGATTAGAACCCCCCCGAAAGACGAGATTCCCAGACGTTTAGCACTTTTACAAACTGAGATTCGGTGTGCCGTCCCAGTTTCTCTACCACGGCGAAACCGCAGCGAGATAAACCCGGATCAATCCCTAGAACGAACATAGGTTCGATAGTAGCGGCTCCGAGGCGTTCTTAGGATCAATCAGCGGCTAGCTCTGACAGAACTACATCAGATATATCAAAATTTGCGTACACGCCTTGGACATCATCGTTGTCGTCTAATGCGTCCATAACCGCCAGAACTTGCCTAGCCTCTTCGCTCTTGTCTAGCTCGATCAAGTTTTGCGGGAGGTATGTTATGTCAGTTGAAACGATTGCAATACCAAGTTTTTCAAGGGCACTTCTTACGGCCATCGCGTCTGAAGGCTCTGTTACTACTCTCCAGCTATCTTCGTCAAGCGTAACGTCTTCTGCCCCTGCATCCAGCGCTGAAAGCATCAACTCGTCCTCGTCTAAGGAAACGTCGACAAGTAGAATTCCTTTTCTTTCGAATTGCCAGGCTACTGCCCCTGGCTCTGCAAGGGAGCCTCCGGCCCGAGCAAAAATGCTTCTGATCTCAGCTCCAGTTCGATTTCGATTATCGGTAAGGACATCAACAAACATTGCTATTCCGTGAGGAGCGTAACCTTCGTAGATAACCTGCTCGTAGGTGACACCTTCTAGCTCACCGATGCCCCTCTTGATGGCCCTTTCTATGGTTTCAAGAGGAACAGAGCTGTCGCGCGCTTTTTGGTACATGGTACGAAGGTTGGCGTTGGCATCTAGATCGCCGCCGCCCTCTCTCGCTGCAACTTCCACTTGCCGAATCAGCTTTGCGAAGAGCTTCGCCCTCGCCTTGTCGGCCGCACCTTTTTTATGTTTGATTGTTGCCCATTTGGAATGACCTGACACCAGCGAACCTCCAGACGCCATTCTGCCATTCTTGATCCCCGCTTGGGAGCCATGACCCAGATTACTGATTATCTATTTTATTAGACTCAAAAAAATTTGATGTATTCGGCTGTCAGCAGTCAGCTCGGGGTGAAAGCTGGATACCAGTATTGGACCTGATCTGCAGAGCACGGGCACTCCTGTTTGCTCATCGGAGTCGACAGTCGCAAGAATCTCCACTGAATCTCCAACTTTTTCCACTCCGGGCGCTCGTATGAAGACTGCTCGGAAAGACTCCTCTAGGCCCTTAACTTTAAGATCACTCTCGAAACTTGCTATTTGTCGACCAAATGAGTTCCTCCGAACAGAGATATCAATGGCTTCGAAGCTCTTTTGGTCTCGTCGGCCGTCGCTCACTTCGTTCGCTAAGAGAATCATTCCGGCACAGGTGCCTAATACTGGTAGGCCTTCACCAATCATTTGATTAAGGGACCCAAAGATCTCGCTCGATTCAAGAAGCATCGAGATCGTTGTTGATTCACCGCCTGGCAAAATAATGGCGTCGATACCTGCTAGGTCATCGGGTGTCCGCACAGCTACACTTTTTGTGCCTAGTGACGACAGCATTTGTTCATGCTCAGAGAAAGCACCTTGGAGCGCCAATACGCCTACGAGACTTGACAAGTTATTTGTTACCAGCCGCGTTCAGCGAGTTTAACTTCCAGCGCGCTGATCTCGAGACCCGGCATGGCTTCACCGAGACCTCGACTCGCATTAGCAACCGCGGCAGCGTCTCGGAAATGAGTTGTCGCCTCCACAATTGCTCGTGCTCTTGGGGCTGGGTCTTCGCTTTTGAAGATACCCGAACCTACGAACACTGCTTCGGCGCCTAGCTGCATCACTAGTGATGCATCAGCTGGAGTAGCAATTCCTCCAGCGCAGAACATTGGCACTGGTAGTTTTCCCGTTTCTGCTATTTCTTGAACCAAGCCCAAAGGAGCTTGAAGCGTTTTGGCCCATTGGAAAAGCTCGGCGGCGTCTGCTTGTGTAATCTTTCGGATATCTCCGAGGATTGACCGCAAATGCCTCACTGCCTCAACGATGTTTCCTGTTCCTGCTTCGCCCTTAGAGCGAATCATGCATGCACCTTCAGAAATTCTTCGGAGTGCTTCACCGAGGTTCGTGGCTCCACAAACAAACGGAACCGTAAATGCCCATTTGTCGATGTGGTGTGCTTCGTCTGCCGGGGTTAAAACTTCAGATTCGTCAACATAATCGACACCTAAAGATTGCAAAATTTGCGCTTCAGCGAAATGTCCGATTCTCGCTTTAGCCATAACGGGAATAGTCACTGTTTTTTGAATATCTTCGATCATGACTGGGTCGCTCATGCGAGCCACTCCACCATCTCGCCTTATGTCAGATGGGACACGTTCAAGCGCCATTACGGCTGTAGCGCCGGCATCTTCAGCTATTTTTGCCTCTTCAGCGTTGACCACATCCATTATTACGCCTCCGCGCAACATGTCAGCAAGTCCTCGCTTTACACGGAATGTGCCTATTTCATAATTGTCACTTTGCGTATCAGACATGCCCTTAGTCTAGAAGCAATGCGAACGTTAAATACGTTAAAAATGGGTTTCGAGTTACCTTAGATTCTCTCAATTATTTTTCTAGAATTGTTGCTGAGCCAGACTTAGCGAATAGAACCCACGAAGATCCTTGACCAAATTGAACAATGTTCCCCTGCTCGTCTGAGAATACCGTCGGCGCAGTGAGATTATCTTTGCTCCAAACCGCTTCGAGTCTCGAACTACCGTTGAAAATCCATGCTTCACCTATCCCAGCGTCTCCTTCGAATTCTGGGATTCGCTCGCCTTGTCGGTCTGATTCGTCACTTAATGTGTAGCGAACGAATTGGACAACAATATTTTGTATGGCTATCGGGGTGCCCTCAGCGTCAAGAGAAAGAGTGCCTTCTTCATATCTTGCCCAGTGCTTTTCAGCCGGTATCCACTTAAAGACTGTTTGTGTTTCTCCCCAGTCGATGCTTACTTCCTCCACTTCATTTTTTTTGGCCGAAGTTACATCCGGTCTGTCTTTGAATCTCCAGGGAGCCAATGAATTCGGTCTATTTTCAGCGTCTGGGTCTGTGATTTCGTTTAATGAAACGTATATTTTTTCTCTGCCTGAATCATTGTTTGCTGGGATGTCGCTGGAAGTAAATGATTCGGCCTTCACATCATGGATCCCGCTTGCTTTTAGAACTTCGCGCAACGCCAATTTCGTTTTGGCTGTTACTAACATCACAGCTGGTTGGTTCATCAGAATGTGGATATCGCTAAGCTGAGCCTCACCAACTGGGCCAACGTTTTCAACATTTTGCGACTGAAAAAGGGCGAGGAAGTTCGTGGCTTTTTCTGCTCCGAGATATTCATACACAATGTCTGCTTTTCCTATCCCGAGAACCTTTGTCAGTGAATCGGAATTATCAATTTTTACAGCAGTGATTCTTTTTTTTGCAGCTCCTTCATTATCAAGCGCTAATCCCGTAAGCGGTGCAAAAAATTTAGGGAGCTCCGAGTCAGGAACAATTGTTGTATTCGTTGGCTGCGACGTTTCAGACTTTTTTTCGGAGTCTTCAGTGTCATTTTGTTCCTTAGCGTCGAGAAAGGATTCACTTTGCTCTTTTGAGCTCTCTTCGGATGAACAACCTATTGACCCGGTAATCGCTACACCTAGACAGATCAGAAATTGAAGAAATTGCTTCTTAGACAACGCTTCTACATCTCGCGCAGGGCAGCAACCCTGTCTTCAATTTCAGGACGTCCATATTCATCGCTATCCGCGTTGATTGCCCATAGTGGTGATGACCCAAAAGAAGAATCAATGTTTGAGGTTGGTCCAAATTTTTCAAATGCGGAGATCAAACCTGGCGGGTACCTTGTGACTCCTACTCCCGCACTATCAGCGTGGAAGTCGCGATCATTGTTTAGCTCTTTTCTTAACCTTCGCTGAGCTGCTGAAAGCGGCAGACAATGCAGAGTTAAAATCTTATCTATCGTTGTCCCGTTCTGTTTTACGAGCAGTGGTAATCCAATGGTCATAACAGCTAGAGATGAGTGACGAGCCTCGTTGGAGCTAACTCGAGCAATACTCGCTGCGAGCAGCGCTTCTAGCTCTATAAGCGAGCTGTTTTCTAGCAAACCCTGCGTTACCGAGAAGTTCACGATGCCTTTATTTAATTCAGTAACTGCTAGGTTATTGGTTTCAGAATCGATCACTCTAACTGCTGGGAGCGCCACGCCGGTGCTCATACAGATAGACCCAAGAAGGTTGAAAAGTCGCGGTGCGGATTGTTCAGAACTCTGAACACCTCCAATTTCTGCCATTACGAGTTTATTCGCACGCATCAGGAGAAATTTTGTAAGCAGTGTTCCGATTAACAAGACCAAAATTAGTGAAGGCACAAGGAATTTTGCGGACCAGCTACTGATAAGGAGTGCGATTAGCGCCAAAACTCCGACGTTATATAACCAAAAATTAATTTCAATTAGAAAAAAAGCTGAAACATTTTTTAAAGAATGTCCTTGGGTACGTCGCGCACCATTAGGAGTTGCATGGTCCTTTAAAGAACCTTCTTTTGATGTTTTAAACAATA
>CAJQGN010000080.1 GCA_905477545.1 uncultured Acidimicrobiales bacterium
GACCGCAGCCGTATCAGCTCCTACATGACCAGCTATGCACGGCAATACGTAGACATAGGCTGCTTCAGAAATTAGATCGAGGGAGGTTGCTTCCACAAGAACAGAGTTGGCTACCTGCAACCTAAAGGGCGCTTGCCCCAAAGGTATTGAATCTAAACCAAGAAATAAATGGTGCATCACAGGATTGCCAACCAATATTATCTCTACGATTTTATCAACTCGAATTTGGGCGATTATTGCCAATTCTCGGATGAGGTCATTTATTGCTGTTCTTGCTAGCTCAGTAAGTGCGTTACCCCCGTCGGGATTCATCATCGCATAACTAACCCTACTCATTAAATCTTCACCGAGTCGGATTTGGGGATTCATTAAGCCGTGCGAAGCGCAGATTTCACCAGTTGAAAGTTCCAGGAGATGTCCTGCAATAGTTGTTGATCCAACATCGATGGCGATGCCGTATACCTCAGTCTCCAACCCAGCCCATACTGCACCTACGATTTTTTCTTCTGACATATGTCTGATCACGACTGAAAAAATCGTTTCGGACATGTTCAGACCAGCAAGTTGCTTCAATGCGTAATCCGAGACACTAGACGCTTCAATGTTCCATTGGTCTAAAAGTGCAGCGCAAAGAACTTTCTGTCTTTCTCGAGCATCTGTAATGCCTGAAATCTCTATCTCAAGAACGCAAACCCTACTTACCGGGTCTAGATCAACTGTCCTTAAATTGACTTCCTTGCGAACCAGCGGCGCGTGTAACTGACTACCGGGCGGCACTTCGATTATCAGATCTCCTTCGATCAGCGCCTGACAACCGAGACGACCCCCGATCTCTAATGACCGACGCCCGGAATACAATTCTTCAGTGGAATTGACCTCGCTAAGAGAACTAACTTCTGATGTAATAGCCCACTTGGAAAAACTGCCGAAGGATGGGATAACTTGACACTTCCCGCAGACTCCTCGAGCTCCGCAAACGCTGTCTAAGTCAACCCCCAACGCCCGAGCAGCCTCTAGTACAGTCTGTTTTGAGTCAAATTTTCCACCAAGTCCAGAAGGTGTAAACACCACTTTGTTATTCACAATGATCGCCTATTGACTATTCGGGCGAGAACGGCGCCCTGTTCTTGATCGCCCGCTGCTCTGCAAATCATTCTGCGGTGGTCTATGTTGCCTTATCCAAGAAGCACAGTTCGCATCGTTGCCTAGGAGAACGTCTGCTGCCATAACAGCAGATCTAGCCTCGGAATGCAGGGGATTCATAATCGCCGAGGTAAGCCCGGAACCCATTGCGATCGCAAGAAAGGTTCCAGTTACGACATGACGATTAGGAAGTCCAAAACTTACGTTGGAAGCTCCACATGTGGTGTTTACCTTAAGCTCATCACTGAGGCGACGAACGAGGGACTGGACTTGTCTACCAGCGCTACTCATGGCTCCGATTGGCATTACCAAGGGGTCGACCACCACGTCAGCAGTCGGAATCCCAAAATCGTTGGCAGCTAGAACTATTTTTTTTGCTACCTCGAAGCGAACGTCAGGGTCTTCACTAATTCCGGTCTCATCATTCGAGATAGCGACAACAGCGGCTCCCGATTTAGCTACAAGAGGCAGAATGCGGTTCATAACATCGGCTTCACCAGTCACGGAATTGATTAGAGGTTTGCCGTGGTATACCGCTAGACCAGCCTCAAGAGCTTCGACGATCGACGAATCAATTGATAAAGGCACCGTAGTAACTGACTGAACAGTCTTTATAGCTTCAGCTAGCAGCGCCGGTTCATCTGCAAGAGGAATACCGGCGTTTACATCCAACATATGCGCACCAGCTGCGACCTGCGCGAGCGCATCTTCAGCGACCCGTGAGAAGTTACCCTCTTTCATTTCTGAGGCTAATAGTTTCCTACCGGTGGGATTTATTCGCTCACCAATCATCACGAAAGGGCGACCAGAGCCGAATACAACTTCTCGGTTACCTGAGCTAACAACAGTATCAGTCACAATTACCTATCCATAAAGCAGTTCGGGTACCTATAGTCAAAACCTATTCAACAAGTTACAAACATCCTGAATCTTCATAGCCAGATGAAGCCACTAACTTAGCTAGCCTCTCTTCATCAAAATCAGCTTCTAAACCATCAGCGATAGCCTTTGCTGCTTGTGTAAGATCAGCACCATGCAGGGGGTAGACGTCGCGATCCCACTGCGCAACATAGGAGTTAGCGTCTGTTACTTTACCTCTGCCAGCGGCCTTGTCGATCGCGTCTTGGAATCGACCTGGCAAGATAATGGTGGCTTTGTCTAACGCTGTTGTCGCAATGACCTGAGCCGGAATGTCACGCCACCGTATAACAATTATTTCGTGTCGTTTTCGTCGCCGAATACGTTCAGTCACTATCACCTCTCCTCGCTGATGGTTCTAAATGACAGTTTGAAAAACTATTTATAAGAAAAGTCTCCGTAACTTGCTGGGCGCACTGTTAAGGGCAATTGCAAAAATTCAGCTGCCTCAACTGCTTTTTTGTGAATTAACTCGTTACTAGTTTGCGCAAAATACAAGACTCTTGAGTAATTATTGAATATCAGTGGAGCAAGCATCGGATGCTTACGTAATTTCAAACCTTCGACTACTAGCCGGTGAAAATGTTTCGCTAAATAGTCAGTTAGATAGAAGGTCCCAGGCTCCTCCTCAGCTAGGGCGGCAAATACGCCTTTGCCTGCGTACAGCTCGTAGCAATGTGCTCCAGGTAAACGCTCAACTCCGAATTTGCGACAGACCTCATCTAAGCGACCACCTGTGCCGCAGTCGGCGTATCCAACTAACACGCGATCGTAATGGTTCCTCGAAGCAACCAGCCTGGCTTCTACCGCAATAGGTATCTGATCGGGCGAATTGTGCAGGCTTGCGGGTAAATGTTCAATATCTATTTCTTGAATCTGATTCGCATGAAACACGGCCTTCAATTCCATGGCGAGCGCTCCGCACGCAATTATCAACAACCGTGGAGACCTCAAGACGCTGTCTTGTACTTTTCTTGAACAAGATGCAATGCCGTTTCCGATGCTACTGCTGCATCTCGACAGTAAGCATCTGCTCCTATTGCATCTCCGAATTCTTGATTCAGCGGGGCTCCGCCTACCAAGATAATATAGTCATCCCTCATACCCTTTTGGATCAAAGTATCAATTACGACCTTCATGTAAGGCATGGTTGTGGTCAGCAGTGCCGACAATCCGAGTATGTCCGGTTGATGCTCCAAAAGAGCTGCTACGTATTCGTCGGCATCAGTGTTGATTCCCAGATCAATTACCTCGAATCCAGCACCTTCAAGCATCATGCCAACGAGGTTCTTGCCGATGTCATGGATATCACCCTTTACGGTACCTATCACGACTTTACCTATCGGTTTGGCTCCGGTTTCCGCAAGAAGTGGGCGCAATATTGCCATGCCGCTCTTCATAGCATTCGCAGCTAGTAGTACTTCTGGAACGAACAATATCCCGTCACGAAAATCGATTCCAACGATTCGCATACCCTCCACTAGGGCTTCACCTAAGACGGCGTCAGCGGCCCAGTTTCGGCTGAGTAGAATCTCTGTACCTTCCCTGATTTCATCAGCCATGCCGTCATATAGGTCGTCATGCATTTGAAGTACAAGGTCCTGATCACTCAATGAGGAGAGATCTAAGTCATCAGAAACTTCGGTCTGTTCGAGTTCCTCGCTCATGCACCTACCCCCAGACTATGACCTCACCACAGCTCAGTCACCTTCAAAGAAAACCGACATTTTCAGTCAGCTGAAATAGAAATTGAATACATAATCAATAGCGGAACCCTATCATGCAACCAGCTATTAAACAGTTAATAAGTCGCTATAACATCAAGCAAGTAGGGTAGAACTCCATCCACATTAATCTCCGATGTCTCGTTTGACTTGCGAAGTGTAATTTCAACTGTGCCGTTCGAAAGACCTTTAGAGCCAACTGTGACTCGAATTGGTATTCCCAATAGCTCGGAATCGGCAAACTTGACTCCAGGACGTGCCTTGCGGTCGTCTAGAATAACGTCCACACCTGTATGTTTTAAATCCTTATATAGTTCTTCACTGACGGCTATAGCATCAGTCTGATCTATATTGAGCAGCGTAATCACGACAGCGAATGGAGCAACAGAGAGCGGCCAAATTAGACCCTTCTCATCGTGACAGTTTTCGGCGATTGCAGCTACAGCTCTCCCTATGCCAATCCCATAGCTGCCCATTGCCGGAGCGACACTGCGACCGTTCTCATCAAGCACCGAGATGCCCATGGCCTGTGAATATTTCTTACCGAGTTTAAATATGTGACCTGCTTCGAT
>CAJQGN010000081.1 GCA_905477545.1 uncultured Acidimicrobiales bacterium
CTAATTCACGGAGCCGCACTATCCCAGCGGGCTCTCCTCGAACAAACAACACATCGCTGGGCTCTAGGATGCTATCCCCACCTATATCGGTTAACCATCGGCGCCCACGCTGAATCGCAACTACTCGCATACCCACTACAACAGGCAGTTCCAAGTCGGCAAGTGAGCGACTAACTAAATGACTGCCGTGGGCAACCACTAGACGGTGAGAGACCTCAGCTGCCTCAGCCATATCCACTAACAATGCCTGAGGAATTCCGATGTTCCGTAAAACTATTTTTGAGATATCTACAGCAGCGTTCGCAATTTGTTCAATCGAAGAGACAACCAACAAGACAGAACTCATTCCGTCTACTTCACGTGGGTGGCGAACCGCCAACATTGTTAGCGATCTCATCTCATGAACAAGATCAGACATTTCATTTTCAAGATCTAATACGGCTTCGGCCATGCCTTCATCATCAAAATACAACGCGGCATACGCTAAATCGACCATTAGCTCCGAAGCATCTTTAGCTTCCGCCAGCATGGCTTTAAGGTTCCTGGGTTTATCATCCATGAGCTTTTCCGAAGGCTAGGCAAAAAAACGGACAAGAGTTGGCAAAAACACCAGAACTTCTAAAATTTTTACGTCCTCGGATTAACAAAGTATTCATCAGACACCAACCCAAGAAATAGCCAGAACTAACCCTGCAGCTCCTGCTAGATCGACGGTACTCGTCACCAAAGGAATCCCGTAGGTATCAGGGTCTACTCCAATACGAAGCGCCAACACAGTCCCGTAATACGCGATCACCCCAGCTAAACCTGTGGCGATTAAACCTCCAATTAGGGAAATCAAGATTACCTTAATTATCCCAGGAGATGAGAACGAAAAAATAGATCCTACTGTGTGAGCTAATAAACCATTAAGAACAAAAATGGGAATTGCTAAGAAAAATCCAAACCACAAGTCGCGTCGCGCGCTTCTACTTGGAATAGCCACAGGCTCTATGACTCCAAGGTGCAGCTTGCTAGAAAGCCGGCCAGACAAAATTCCACCAATCGCTCCCGCAGCTGCCAGACAAGCAGGAACGAGCACCAACAATGTTCGATACGAAGCAAAATCATTTATCCGGTGCTCGATTACAACTCCAGCAATGATCAGTACGACTCCAGTCCCTAGCAGCACCGGAACAGACTCTCTTACGATTTGCGCCACTAAAGCTGGCGCTCCCCGCAGCACCCAAATTAAAGATGCCAAGCTAGCGATCCCGAAAAATAGGGCAAAAAATACTGTTAAAGCTCCTGAAGCGACAAGCAAACTTCCGACAAAGAGTGCAGGCAGAGTCACCAGATCGCCAACAGCAGAAACTAATGGAGCATTTACGTTGTCTAAATCCCAACTATGACTCGCTGAGGATGACGCTAAGAAAAGCGCCACGAACATCACGACCACTGATGACAACAAGGCCCCCACTCCTGAAACTATTACTAGGTCTGAAACACCAATCACTGCATCCAGACCGAACATAGGGGCTAGCACTTTGGTGAGTAGCCCAAGGGCCACGGCGGTCACCAGCGACAAAATCGAAGCCGCTAAAATATTTTGGCCAACGATCGTGTCAAATCGTCTAGAAAGTCTAAAAGTTCCAGCGTGAATGCTGGTGGACAGGCGGCTTCCCAAAGCACCAAATATGTTTCCGCGCATGCCAATGGCAGCAGGTACTAAAACCAAAAGCCCCGGCAATTTTTCAAGTGTTCCAGTGATCCCGGCTAACAAGGCGCCAGCCATTGTTGCAGTCAGACTACTAATAACTAAGGCAAGGAGACTTTGCCGAACCCCGACGGCGTCCGGCCCAAGAAATCCTCTCAGTAAACTATTCTTATTCGATTGTCGGCTGGTCCGATAGCCACTGCTCACAAAGCTATCGCCAGAGCGATATCTAAAGATCAGTTTCCGGGCCATGTGCCAAGGGTGGCACTTATTGCGCTAACTCGCTATCTTTCCGCACAACGGATTTCAGTTACCTAAATATCTCAACCCAAGTTAAATCGAGGTACCGGTTAAATCTTCTACCAATTGCAGTAACAGGGCAGGACCAATATTTCCGCTTGTTCGTTTGGCCACGGAACCATCAGCGTTTATGAAGACAAAAAATGGCACGGAAATAGCTCCGTAAGCCTCAGCTACTGCAACACTCGAAGTGTCGGCTATAACAGGAAATGGCCAGTCCTGAGAAGCAAGCCACTCTGAAGGCGGATAGTTCCCGCGACTCGCATCTTCAAATGTGGAAACGGCAATCAAGTCGGCATTGTCCGGGAATTTATTGGATGCCAACCATTCCGTTATCTCTGCAACCTCGCGCTGACAGTGCGGGCACCAATGAGCGAAAAAAGCAACGACTAAAGGCTTTCCCGAGGGAGTTATCGAAACTTCAGCACCACTTAACAAATCTAGTCCAACTGCCTTCGGCGCAATCATACCGAGCGCCAAATCATTCAACGGGTCTTCATAAAGCGGAAGAGATTCGCCAATCACTTCAGTTACCAGTGAAGCGGTTGAACTGGACTCCTCTTCTAAATTATTTGTTTGAGCTAGCGAAGACTCTACGCCTGGGTTACCAGAACACGAAGCCATCAGAATACCTAGCAAAATTAATGAGTAGGTTCGCACGTGCCACATATTTTTGAAACGCTACTCGTTATATGACTCCGAACAGCAAATAGCGTATCTACCTTAGAAAAACATCTTCTATTCGCCGTGCTCAAACACAACAAGTTATTTATTCTCAGGCGCCACATAATGTCTCGATGCCACTGGTAGGCCTTTCCCTTCCACCAGCAATGCAATTTGCCTACTTGTAGCTATTAGCCTTCCATCTGGCGACCAGATCTCACCAGAATCATCCACAAACCCTTGACTTCCGACCAGTTGTCTAAAAACCACAAAGCAATGGTCTTCTGGAGATAGCCCTGTTTCTCTTGGATCAACCAGAAAATGAACCGTTAGCTCAATTGTTGGAAGATGCACTGCTTCGTCCATATGCACCATGGCCGACGGAACCCAACTATCTGCCATCGCCAATATGACTGCCTCGTCATAGGGTTCAGGATCAGCTAATCGTGTCCATCCTCCCACCTCATATGCACCATCAGTAATGGAGGTCTCAGGATGTCCTGGAATCCCAATTGTCCAACGATCATCCCATCGATCACGAAAAGCAACATGTACATCAGACAACATTTTAAAGCCTTGCTCCAGAGGCATAGATTTTGGCATAGACATCTGCTGCCATGATCGATCAGGCGTCATTACAACTCCGACAGCCACCAAAGCAGTAGCAATACATCGATCTCCTTGAGCCAACCTCACGGTGACAAAAGATAAATTCTTCCCATTTTTGTCGACTGCCACCATAATCTCAGCTTCACCTTCTAGAGGAGCCGATAAGTAGTGCACTGTGATAGTTCGAACAGTTCTATTTTCAGGTAAAGCCGCCATTGCCGCCTTCAAAATAACTGCAGCAATTAGCCCACCATTAGGACCAGCAATCACCCACCAAGACCGGTCAAACTCAACCCGATAGCGATTATCGCCTATTTTAGTTAAGTTCGTTGCTTCAGAAAAGTTAGTTAACACAGGTCACAACATAGCGGGGTTGAATTAAATCTCGCCTCGCGCACCTACGACAATTACGAATAAAAAGGCGCCCATCAAAAGTACTGAAAACATTACCAAAGCAGAAAATTTCATGAGCTGTTTTGATTCCAACCATGACCTCGGCGAGAAGAGGTGACAGACTACAGAACGTGGAAACCAGAAAACTAGAATCAACAACCGGCTTTGTTCTTTATGACCTCCCCGATGCAGATAGTTATGTGGGGCCAGCGCGGCTGGGAGCCAAACTTGCACCCGGAAACGCTGTCATGCTCATACGAGCTTTGACTTACACCTTCGCTGTTCTCGAACAGAAAAGAAGTGGCGCCACAATCGGCCTAAAAGTTGATCCTGACCAAACCGAAATAGCGGTGGTAGCCGCAGCCAAAGAGCTATCTGAAGAACTGCAATCCGAAAAAATTACCTTTAACCCCGGATTACGGTTACAAAGAGAGCAAATTCTTCCTCTCCTTGAACACGACACAAGAAACAAAATCGGCCTCGACGACCGCAACGGAATCAGCTTCGAAGATGAGCTAACTGGGCTCGGAGCTTGTGCCGCAGTCCAGGCAACAACTGGAGAAATCGAAGGGCAATCTTTTGCTATCGAAGGGTTCAACTCAACTGGTTTAGGAATCGCTCGAGAAATTGTTGCTCGCGGCGGAATAATCAAACGAATTTCCACCGCCAAGGGCAGCGTCACAGGGTCCTTCGAACCAGACACTCTAGCTGATGCTTGGATGTCGCATGGTCCTGGATGCACGGAGCAACTCGGCGACATCGGCAAACCATGGGATATCTGGAAAGCTGACGTTGACGGAATTTTTGTAGGTTCAAAACCAGGGGCGATGGCTGCCCAAGGGGCTAACAGCTTAGAATCTAAGGTCGTTGTTGCTACGTCTCCTGCAGCTATCTCTTCGAAAGCCTTAGCAATCCTTCGTCAAAATGATGCTCCGGCCGTTGCTGATTTTATTGTAAACATCGGCCCTGTTCTTTCTTGGTTCTCTCAAGCAGATACCACTCATGACCAACTTAGATCTCTAACAGAAACAACAATTAGCGCTCTCATGGCGGACACAATGAATCATGACGATGGTCCGTTTCTCGGCGCCTGCTACAAAGCTGAATCATTTTTGAAAACCTGGCAAGACCCAATGCCATTCGGCCGACCACTGGGATAAGAATCAATAAAAGTTCCTACTACGAATACCTTCAGCTAATTCAAGCACCTCAATTTTTTCAGCAACTACATTAACTACTCCTTCATGGCGCTCAAGTCTGCCGCTAACGAGAAGCGCTGGCGCAGACCTCGCAGCACTCCGAAATCTGAGCCAACAGCCCTTCGAAACGACAACGTTAATCAACCCTGTTTCATCTTCGAGATTTATAAATAAAGTTCCATTTGCTGTAGATGGCCTCTGTCGATGAGTCACTGCCCCAGCAACTTTGACTTTACCCTGAGCGCATGTTTTCAAAGACTCCGAAGTTTCTATTCCTAACATATTTAAGTTACCTCGAATGAACTTAGTCGGATGACCCTCAGGAGCTACGCCTGTCGCCCACAAGTCAGCAATCGAAACTTCATACTCTGACATTCCAGGCAATGTTGGAGCAACCACTCCAGTGACAATTCCTTGCAGACGGCTAGAACTCGACTGTGCAACTGCTCCAGCAGCCCATAGAGCATCTCGTCTATTAAGCCCCAGAGAAGTAAAAGCCCCTGCGGTAGCTAATGCTTCAAGCTGCTTAAGATCTAACGAAACTCGGCGTGCAAGCTGCTCCATATTTTTATAAGGACCAGCTTCAGCGATTTCCAAGGCCAGAGAATTTCCAATTCCTCGAACTGAAGAAAGTCCAAGCCTAACTCCAAAACCTGAATGCGATTCGGGAGACAACTCAAGAATCGCATCATCCATAGAAGCATTCACATCAGGAGTCCTGACTACAACTCCATGTCGTCGTGCATCTTGCACTAATGAGTGCGGAGAATAAAAACCCATCGGCTGAGAGTTAACGAGTGAAGCACAAAAGGCTGCGGGATAATGAAGCTTAATCCAGGAAGAAGAATAGACAAGGTTGGCAAATGAGACTGAATGGCTTTCTGGGAATCCATAATTTGCAAAAGCAGACATTTTATTCCAGATTTGCTCTCCAATCTCATATGAAATCCCATGATCAGCCATGCCTACGAACAGGCGCTGCTGGATTTCCTTCATTCTTTCCTTGGAGCGCTTAGATCCCATCGCCTGACGCAATTGATCTGCTTCGGATGCACTAAACCCAGCGACATCAATAGCCATCTGCATCAGTTGCTCCTGAAATAGCGGGACTCCTAAGGTTTTTGATAATGATTTTTTGAGAAGTGGATGGAGATACGTTACTGCTTCAGTTCCATTGCGCCGCCGAATATAGGGGTGAACAGAACCACCTTGAATGGGCCCTGGTCTAATTAACGCTATTTCAACAACTAGGTCATAGAAACAACGAGGCTTCAAACGAGGCAATGTCGCCATTTGTGCACGAGACTCAACTTGAAAAACTCCAATGGAATCCGCTGTACATAACATTTCATACACTTCATCTTCTTGAGGAAGCGTAGATAAATCAAGATCCACCCCATATGAATTAGCAATCAGATCAACTGAGCGATGCAAAGCAGACAACATACCTAAACCAAGCAAATCAAACTTTACGAGTCCTACCGCAGCGCAGTCATCTTTATCCCATTGCAGCACCGAACGCTTAGCCATTTTCCCCCACTCAACTGGGCAGACTTCAACTATTGGGCGGTCACATATAACCATTCCTCCCGAATGGATTCCTAGATGCCGAGGAGAATTCTCTATTTCAGAAGCTAACCGAAGAACATCGATAGGAATCTGATAATTATTTTCATTCCCATCATTTTGTTGAGTCTTGATAGACAAATTATTTCGTTTATCATTTACCTCTACAAAAGTAGTCTTTGAAGATAGCGGCTCACGATTTTTTGCAGCCAGATCCAGAGAACTATTCCGATCTAGCGACTTTGCCCAAGCATCTTGTTGACCTGTGGAATACCCGAGAGCTCTTGCCATATCTCGCACGGCAGAGCGCGGGCGATAAGTAATCACATTTGCCACTTGAGCGGTGTGAGAACGCCCATACCGCTCAAAAATATATTGGATAACTTCCTCTCTCCGGTCGCTTTCAATATCAAGATCTATGTCCGGTGGGCCATTTCGCTCAGCAGATAGAAATCTTTCAAATAAAAGTCCTAAAGACACCGAATCAACATTGGTGATTCTTAGGGCGTAACAAACAGCTGAATTCGCAGCAGAACCTCTGCCTTGACAATAAATATCTCGGGTCCGACAAAATGAGACTATGTCCCAGACAACAAGAAAATACCCAGCGAACCCAAGCTGTTCAATAAGTCCTAGTTCATGATCGACCTGGGCCCAAGCACCGACAACTCGTTCATGCGAGCGCCGTCCATAACACCTAATAGACCTCTCCTCAACGAGCTCTTTCAAATAGGCGATCTCATCAAGCCCATCAGGACATGGGTACGGTGGTAAACTGGGCGCTACAAGCGATAGATCGAAAGAACAATCTTTACCTAAAGAATCAGCTACTGCGACAACACCCGGGTAACGAAAGAATCGCTGTGCCTGCTCATCACCTGAACGAAGATAAGCAGAACCTGCCGAAGGAAGCCACCCATTAATCTCTTCAAGCGACCTGCGACTGCGAACAGCTGCCATAGCAGCGGCTAGGTAACGACGTTTAGGAGTGGCATAGTGAACTCCATTTGTGCAGAGTGACTTAACTTTGCTGCTTGTCGCTAATTGATATAGCGCCTCGTTCCGTGAACTGTCACGAGGATCACCATGATCCCATAACTCAACAAAAACATTAGAGCGCCCAGCAGCATCTACTAAAAGATCTAGTTTTTTGCTGGCCTGAGTAAGCCCCCCAGACGCTAAAGCCGTTGGCACAATTCCTTTCCGTCCTCCAGTAAGAATTGCCCAATCATCTCTGTTGCTATCAAGTGCAGCTAAAAGTTCGTCACTTGATAGCAATGGGGAGCCTTTAGTTCCATTCATCTGAGCTTTCGAAATCAATGTAGCTAGCGAACTGTAACCTTGAGGCCCGCGAGAAAGAACTACGAGATGCTGTCCTGCTGGGTCAGTAACACCATTGCGAGAAGAGCTAAGTTTAGAATTTTCTGTAGATTGCCAAGAGTCAACAGTTAGCTCCGCACCAAAAACTGTTGGTAGCTCAACTTTTTTTGCCGCTTCTGCAAATCGTACGACACCATAAAATCCGCCATGGTCAGTAAGTGCCAACGCGCTAAGCCCAATATCAGCAGCAACCGAAGCTAACTCTTCTGGACTAGAGGCACCATCAAGAAAACTGAAATAGGAATGTGCATGTAGCTCTGCATAGGAAGTTTGATTTTCGCGTCCAAGTATCGGCTTTTGAGAAATATATTTGTTACTTAGGTTTTGCTCATAACTGTTAGGTTCTGCAGTAATGAAAGATTTACTTCCCTTACTGTCAGAAAGTTGTTGCTCGAGGTCACGCCAAGGCATGGAAGAAGAATTAAAGCCCATACCCTCTAGCATCGAACATATGTTCGGTTCTAGTCAAGTGCAGACCGCTACTTCCACTAGCGTGGCACCATGAACATTCCTTTAGATGGCATTGCTCTTGCTCAACTAGTAGCAAAAAAAGAAGCTTCCCCTATCGAACTGGTAGATGATGCTCTAGCTAGAATAAATCGCGTTAACGGTGATCTAAACGCTGTTATCCACCACCTTGATACCTCTGCTCGAGAACGCGCTACGGTAATGGCTAAAACCGAACCTCCTGAATCAGCGACTCTTTGGGGTGTCCCATTCCTTACTAAAGATTTAACCTGCACGACTGCTGGTGATCCTTACCATGCAGGAAACGTTGCTTTACGTGACGCTAATTACCATGCTGACCATGACTCTTATTTAGCTATTATGTTTCGAGATCTTGGACTTGTAAATTTAGGGAAAACCAATACTCCCGAATTTGGCGCAACCGTAACCACTGAGCCAGTTGCATACGGAGCTAGCCACAACCCCTGGAACCTTAAACATTCAACAGGAGGATCAAGTGGCGGTTCAGCCGCAGCTGTTGCTGCTGGAATTGTCCCTATCGCACATGCTAATGACGGCGGCGGGTCTATCCGAATTCCAGCGTCAGAGTGTGGATTGTTCGGACTAAAACCTAGTCGGGGTAGAGTCTCTTTCGGGCCTCTCCTTGGCGAACTTTGGGGAGGAGCCGCTACAGATGGTGTAGTTAGCCGCAGCGTCCGTGACTCAGCGCGTGTACTCGATGGCATCAGCCGTTCATGGCCCGGAGACCCTTACTCGGCACCAAAACCTAAAATTTCATTCGAAGATTCTCTTGCTGGCAACCCACAAGGCCTGCGAATCGGGATATGCCCTCAATCAGATTGGGGAGCTGTTCACTCGGAGTGCACACAAAGTGTGGAATCAGCTGCCAAGCTTCTCGAAGGGCTAGGACATAAGGTAGAAATAGCATTCCCAAAAGATTTGTTCAATGACCAATTTTTTAAACATTTTAGAGTGGTGTTAGCTGTCGGTAGTGCAGTAACAGCCAATGATCTAGGCAATGCGATAGGTCGGCCTTTAACAAAAAGTAATATGGAAGCTGACACAGCAGCGCTTGTCTCAATCGGCCAATCCTTATCCGGAATGGAATATTTGAATTCAATAGAGTGGTTTCATTATTACACCAGACAGATGGTGAGCTGGTGGAATGAATACGACGTTTTGATTACCCCGGTCCTGACAGAACCACCTCCTCTTATCGGAGAGCTTCGTCACCCTCGAACAGGGAGCCAGCGGATAGGAGAGCTTCTACATTACACAGCCCAATTCAACGTGACTGGCCAGCCTGCAATGTCAATGCCTCTGCATGAAACACGTGATGGCCTTCCGGTCGGAGTTCAATTCATAGGACCTCCACATGGCGAAGATTTGCTTTTGGCTTTAGCGACGCAGATAGAAACAGCTTCACCTTGGGCTCATCGACTGCCTTCGGTTTGGTCACAATGAACGATATCCGACAACAGGATGCGACGGCTCTGAGAACAGAACTATTAGCTGGCATTATCTCACCGCTAGAAGCACTAGGTAGGACTATTGAACGATTCAATACCTGGAATCCAATCATTAACGCAATTAT
>CAJQGN010000082.1 GCA_905477545.1 uncultured Acidimicrobiales bacterium
GATTGGGACAAAGTAGCGGCAGTGCCTCTGGACAATAGATGTCTAGCTCGTTCTATAGAAATTGGTGCCAGGTTCGATTTACGTACCGTCGACGCCGTGCATCTCGCTGCGGCAGATCGCTTACCAAAGCCACTTAAGTTTTTGACATTTGATAGCCATCAGATTCCAGCTGCTCTTAGCTTGGGCTTCGAGGTAATTTCTCAAATGACTAAGTGACGCGGTAGTTATCTCTCCGACTCATCGCTCTTCACCGGAAAAGCTGGTTTTGATAACTGTCGTCACAACTTAAATCCATACGGTTAAACAAATGCGGGCGCTACTAGTCATCCAAATTTTCATTCTCTATCTCAAGAAAGCCTGGTATGCCTCTCTCAATCAGACTCAGGGCAACAGAACCAGGAAGTCTGCTGCTTCGCTCGAAACGTAGCGAAATCCCTCGAGCTTCGCATCCATACTTATCGCCAACAACTGAGATATGAACTGACCTAACGTTTCTTGTGGTGCTACTCCACCTGCGTTCTAGTGGCTTGTTTAAGACTGCAGGCAGCACGACACGAGTTGTTTTCTCACCAGATTTTCCAATTACTAAAGTCTTTTCACGACCCACACTAATGACGTCGGTGACCTGGTAAGTCAATTTTTTTCCTTCAAGTTCTCTAGGCATAAGAGTCTCTAAGATTAATTCGATTCTTTGCCTTACGAAATTTAGCTAGCTTTCCAGTGGGGAACGCGGTCGGTCTTGTCAGGCACGACTTCCAACAAGACCGACCATCGCATTCCCTCATTTACCCCTCAGTGAGACTAACTAGGAGCAAATGAGCCACCAGAATCTCTCAGGATTCCAGTTCTTTTAATATCGACTATTGAAGTTCGCCGATATCTTCTCGATCAATATCAAGCATGTCCCATATTGGATACAGCGCCGATCTCACCTCGTCGGCTGTCGCCCCAGACCCAGGTTCATTCGCTAAATCATATGCAGAGTTTATTGTCGCAATAGTGCCTGCACCCGCTGCACCAAGAGCTCCAATTCTTGGCTCGAGAACTCGCCAGAACGACAAGCCCTCTGCTTGGTGAACGCGAGCCTTTGCTAGATCACCCTTCGCAATGTCGCCTTCGACTTTGGTCGCATAACGCATCGTTGCCTGACTATAGATAATTGTTACCGCTCGAATAACAGCGTTAGCTGCTTCAGTAGCTCCAGCCACATCTCCAGCAATTATTGCGTCACGACCTGTAATCATGGCCTTTAGAATTGACTCGTTAGCAACAGCTGTCTCGCCGTCTGCTCCAAGGGTTCCATAATTACCACCTCGTTTGTTACCAGTTCCATAAGGCCCGCAGCTTCCACTCGCACCGTGGTAGAAAGCCCATCCTTCGTCCCAGTTATGAACGGCTCCTTCAAGATTGCCGTCAGTGGCTTTACCTAGAGCTGTATTTAATTCATGGACTGTCCACGCAATCATCGTCTGATTTTGAATGCCCTTTTGAACACCTTGCTTTCGAACTGAGTCTGCTTCTCCTGCGAACATTCCCGTCCCATCAAGTGCCGCTGATACATAATCGTTCAAACTGCCAGCTGCGCCGTAATAGTCATCGTGTGAATGCTTTTTGCCTTCTGCCGCTGCAAATCCGCCTATAGTTCGAACTTCCCCACTTGACTTAACTGAGTTCTTGCCATCCATATAAATCGCTTTGACGGCACCAAAGTCAATTGTGTCAGCGCCAAGTAATTCGTTAATCTCGCAAATATCGTCAACGACTAGACGGTGGCTAGAAACGTCGGACGCATATTCGTAGCCGTTATCACCACCAAAGTCGCCGACTTCGCCCGACTCTGACGCTTCAGCTGGAGCACTAGAGCTTGCACTTGCAACTGCACTCGAACTCGAACTTCCGCTCGAACTTGCGCTAGCGCTTACAGACTCAGATCCATTAGACCCGATCTCCCTAACCGCAGCGCCATCATCATCACCGCAAGCGGCAACTAGAAAACTGAAAGCGAAAAGAGCTCCTATTGCTCTCATTAAACTAAATTTTCTCATAGTGTTTTCCTTATCTCCAATAAACATTGCACGAACCAAATAACGGACAGTTTATAATAGGTATGCCTAATATTATTTGTTTGTATTTTATTAAATTTTTATTAGCTATGCCTTCCTATTGAGTCAACTTACCCAAAAGCAGATCGCTATAACGAACTTTTCAGATCACCAATTTTTGTTAAATCCCGATCAATCTCAGCCAACACACACGCTTCAAACAAAGTCAGTGCTCTTTCCTCAATGAAGCTCTTAGACCCAGTTCCCGTAGCAGAAATGAGCACAGCATCAAGAACTTCATCGACCAAAAGAGACACCTCGAAGACTTCCTCTTCGTCATCTTCAACACATTTTTCAAGAATTGAGATAACTTCATCAAGATCGAGCACTGTCACAAATCGATAATGCTCAAGGCCCTGGTTTTCCACACACATGAGACCTGGCCCAAGAACTCGCAAGGCCCCTATGACCACTAACGAGCTGATCAACTCAATCCCGCGTTCAGTAAACTCTTCATCTCCTATCAGCTTGCGAAAGTGACACGGATTTACTCGTGCATCATTGCCACGACCCACGATCACTTCCGTGCCATCCATACAAATAATCTTCAAACTCAAGCTTGCAGTTGAATGAGCCAACGCTGCTGCTGAACGAATTTGATCAACGCTAGGCGCCATTGATATGCGCATTACAACCCCCAAGATTTACGAGCGCAAACTTTGCTGTCTTTGCTATTTTCAATTCCTACCATAATGTTAAGGAAACCTAACATTAGAAGATAGGGTATGCAACTAATGGTAGAAAGAACTAGAATAAAACCTGTGGACTATGAAACTCCCGAACATCATCCGGCATTCGAGGAATACTCAGAAACTATTTTTGAGTTAAAAGAAGATGGGCTTCCTGTGATCCAAGCACGGATAGCCGATCGGCTTGGAGTCTCTCGACCCGCTGTGTCTGAAATGATTAAGAGAATGGAGACGGAAGGTCTCATCAAGATCGACACAAAGTCACACATTGAGCTAACAAAATCAGGACTGCGGTTAGCGACTGCGATCGTACGGCGGCATCGTCTGGCCGAAAGGTTCTTGACAGATGTACTGCGCCTTAGCTGGGCCGAAGCGCATCACGAAGCCGGCAAGTGGGAGCACATTATTTCTCCCACCGTAGAAACCGCCTTAGTCACCCTCCTGGAAAACCCTGAGACATGCCCACATGGAAACCCAATACCTGGTTCCGACTACCAGACACCTAAGGGAAACCAGACTCTCGCGGACACGCCAGTTGGATCATCTTTCAAAGTCAGCAGAATCCCCGAGGAGTTGGAATTTGAACCTGGCCAGCTCGAGTTCTTAGAAGAATTTGGATTAATGCCTGGAAAAGTAGGGCGAGTCGAAACCGCGTCTCCTGATGGAACCCTAACCCTAACAGTCGACGGGAAAATATTTGGGCTTAGCGCTTTCGCTGCAAACCGTATTCTTGCTACTCCAGAAGCTCTAACATCTTCTCGCTGAGTAACCAAATGCAAGCGATCACAAGCGGAATTAATTTACTTGATGTTTGCCACCGATATAGCGAAAACCCGGTCGTATCGAACTTCAGCGTCACTGTGCCAGAGGGGCATTCCCTTGCGCTACTAGGGCCGAGTGGTTGCGGAAAGACCACCTTACTTCGCCTAATTGCCGGCTTAGCAAAACCCTATTCTGGAACAATTAGACTGAGCGAAACTGTTGTAGCGTCCAAAGATATATGGGTAGCTCCGGAGGATCGCAACGTGGGATTAGTTTTCCAAGATTGGGCTCTTTTCCCTCACCTCTCAGTTGCAAAAAACGTTGCATTTGGTATCGGGCGGAGCGCATCGCACAAAAATCAGGTCCAAGACATGTTAGATCTGGTAGGCCTAGCAGGTTACGAGAACCGTCTGCCATCCACTCTCTCCGGCGGGCAGCAACAACGAGTAGCTCTAGCACGTGCGTTAGCACCTAAACCTAAGGTTCTTTTGCTCGATGAACCTTTTTCTAATCTGGATAGCGGATTGAGAAATAGAGTTCGATCTGAGGTAGCTGAGCTTCTCTCGGAACTTAGAATCACGTCAGTGTTCGTTACCCATGATCAAGAAGAGGCCTTTGCTTTAGGTGACCAAGTTGGAGTCATGAAGAGTGGAACTCTCGAACAGATAGGCGAACCAGAAGAAATTTACATGCGACCTGCTAACCCCTGGGTGGCAAATATCGCCGGAGAAGCTTCTTTTATCGAAGGCATGGCCCACGGACAGATCGCTGATACTGCTATCGGCCGAATAGAGCTACTGGCCGAGCATCGGGGTCCAGTAAAAATTTTACTAAGACCCGAACAACTATTAATAGAGCAAAACAAAGACACTAGAGGAACTTGCGTTGAAAGAGTCGAGTACCGAGGCTCTGACTACCGAATTTTTTTGCGACTTGATGCCACCGTTCTCGAGGTGAGTATCAAAGAGCCATTCTCGCTCCAAAGAGGCGACTACGTAAGCGTTTCCTTTACGGGATGCCCAGCAGTCGCCTATCCGGAAACTACCTCAAACGGTATTGAGCTCGCGTAGCACTGCTGGACACACTTTTCGCAAATATTTACCTAGTTTCACAAAGCTTTCACCACTAGTCCTGAAGTGATAGCTGATGGGAACTTCTTGGTACCGAAAACCTTTGGCTAGTAGGTCCAGGGTCAGGACTTGCGCATAGTTGAAATCATGAATTATTTCTGCAGATGCCGCAGCATCTGGGGACAATGCTCGATATCCCGACTGTCCATCGGTAATCCGTTCGCGAGCCACAATGCACAGTATCAAAGTCAGAACTTTATTCCCGAACCGCCTATGTGGCCTCATGTGTTCGATGTTTCCTGCAAATCTGCTACCAATAACGTAATCCGCATCGCCATCCAAGATCGGCCGCACCATAACTTCAAGCTCTTCAGGCGCATATTCGCAATCCGCATCACAAAATGCGACCGCTGCAGCTCCTAAGCGAGCGGATTCTTCGAACCCACGCCTCACCGCCGCTCCAAGTCCCTGATTTACACCCATTTCAATTACTTCGGCCCCAGCACGAACTGCTTCCTCCGAAGTTCTGTCCGATGACCCATCGTTCACAACAAATATTTTCACAGGGCGCCCTGCAACTTCTTTCGGAACTCTTCGGACACACTCCCCTACAGATGCCTGTTCATTAAAAGCTGGCATAAACAGAACGACGGGAGCAGAACTCTCAGGTTTAGAAGAAGTGACGAAATCTTTTTCTTTACGAAGTCGAAATCTCGGGAATAGGGATGGCTTGGGGCGAAGTAAAGCTATCGAACCTAAGATCAAGGAATAACTAGTTTTCAGCGCATGGGTAGTTAACGCAGCTATCAACGCAAGTCGAGCATCGACGCCCACTATTAGATACGCGGCAACCGCCGCCCCTTCATAAGTTCCAAATCCGCCAGGAGCCACAGCTACAATCTGAGCTCCGACAGACGCCACGGTAACAAATATCGCCTCAAAAAATGTTATTTCTATCCCTGCCCATCGAGCAGCAAAGATAACAAGCACCGCCTCACAGACCCAAGCAGAAACAGAAAGCACTATAGCCAACGGACCCGGGAGACGAATTCTTTCATCTAATCCGACAAGCTTAAACAACCATCTCCAGCTACCTGCTGCGACTAAAATCACAACTCCAAAAATAAACCACCCGATCGGTCCAATCAGGGAAACAAACGCCCCCGGCGCTACCAGCAACCCTAAAGCGGCCAAAGCTAAGAAATCACCTGTTCGAAGCGCCAATGTAGAGGCTGAGACAATCTCCAAAGGCAAATCTGTTCTTCTTGTCACAGAAGTAATACGCGCTGCCTCACCTATACGAAATGGCAAAACATGATTAGCGCCCAAGGCCATATGTATCCCAGCCAAAGACTGCTTGAACGGTAAAGACGGAATAAGTCTCTGCCAAGCAACAGCTCGGAATACGAAAGCCAATGCAAACGCGCAGAAGGCTAGCGATAATTCTAGCGGATGCGAGAATGCTTCATCAAAAGACATTCTCAAAGCTCTTACATCTACTGCTTTAAGAACTACGACCAGAGCTATTAAACCAAATACCAGAGATAGCGAGATCAAAAGCCACGTGGGGACAGTTTTCACTGAACGCTTAGTCTTTAATCCAACGATGAACTCACGAAGTCCCATAAATCACGACTCTACGAGATATTAGGTGAGCTTTACAAATTATGGCAAGTATCCTAGTCTCAATGTCTATGTCTCTGCTCTCACATCGTTCTCATTTACGTTCATTCTCAGCCATTCTCGTCTTAACGGCTCTTGCTGTTAGCTCTTGCGCAGGCAACACAGAACGCTTCCTCGACGGAACAGCCGCTGAAATTTACGGTGGCGAATGTGTCCAAAAAAAAGGAGACATAGTAACTATTTACTCGGGGCGTACAGAAAATCTAATCGAACCAGTCTTAGACGCTTTCGCCTGCGAAACCGGAATACCTGTAATGGTCAGGTGGGGAGCTTCAACAGATCTAGCACTCCTCCTCAACGAAGAAGGAAGCAAGAGTCCGGCGGACGTATTCTTAAGCAGGTCACCCGGCCCAGTTGGCTACCTAGAAAGCAAAGACCTACTCAAGCCCCTTTCCAGCGACGTTTTAGACTTGGTTGAAGAGCAAAATCGATCAGATTCCGGAACTTGGATAGGATTTTCTGGTCGCAAAAGAGTTCTCGTCCACAACATCGATGCAGTCCCCAGCGAAGATCTACCAAATTCAGTTTTTGATTTAACCGAAAAGCGTTATGAGGGACGGGTCGCTATACCGGCGACAAATGGCTCCTTCGTAGACTGGTTTACCGTATTTAGAGACGTCTATGGAAATGAAGAAGCTCAGAATTGGTTGGAGCAAATGGTCGAAAACGATGCTCGGTATTACTACAACAACAGAGCAATCGTAGAAGCAACTGGCCGCGGTGAAATTGATATGGGCCTTGTCAATCATTATTATAACTATCAGGAAATGGCAGCTTCAGGCGATGAACATCGAGCAAAGAATCACGACTTCGGCGATCAAGACATCGGATCTCTACTAATCATTACTGCCGCCACGGTTCTATCCTCTACCGACATAGCCGAAGAGAGTGAATCACTCGTTAACTACCTTTTAAGCGCTCCAGTACAAAAATATTTCACCAACCGCACTTTTGAGTACCCTTTGGCTTTCGGAGTTCCACCAGCAGAAACTCTTCCACCTCTTTCCGCACTCGAAATTGGTTCAGTAGATTTCGATAAGCTCGGTGGCGGATTTGAAGAAACGACTCGAATGATCGAGGCCACCGGTATCTTGAATCAATGAGGCAAGAGCGGTCGCAGAGATCATTTCTATTGAAGACCTCTGCGAGCGTAATTTGCAGCCTCTTTTTCTTTCCGACAATCTATCTAATAGTTCGAAACTTCACCGAGGGCGCCCGCCCCGGGGAGCTAATTTTTAGCTCGCGTACCTTAGAACCGCTTAAACGCACGCTTCTGCTCGCCCTCGCCGTTTCTGTTTGCGCAATGCTAATTGGGAGCAGTCTTGCTTGGCTCGTGACTCGGACGAATCTATTTTTTCGGAGATTTTGGCAAGTAGCACTCGCAATACCACTCGTGTTTCCTAGTTTTATTGGGGCAGCTGCTTTCAACCGAACGTTGAGTAAAGGTGGGTCTGTAGCAGACTTTCTTGAGAACTTTGGACTTCACTCCGGCTTTCAATTTAGAGGGTTTTGGGGAGCTTGGTTTGTTCTTACTTTGTTCACTTATCCCTACGTCTTCCTGCCAGTCGCAGCCAAGCTTCGGCACCTACCGGTATCGCTAGAAGAGAGTGCCAGAGTTCTAGGCAATCGCCCACTAGCAACCTTCCGAAAAATCTGCCTACCGCAACTGCTGCCAAGCATAATCTCCGGCACACTTTTAGTAACGCTGTACACGATCAGCGACTTCGGCGTTGTTCAACTCATGCGTTACGACACGCTAGCGCGAGCAATAGCTACCAACCATCTTGCTCAGCCAGCTGTCGCACTAGCCATCAGTTTGATCTTGCTAGTTCTCGCCGGCTTAGTGGTTAGCAGTGAGAGAATGCTCAGAAGCAAAACAACCGCTACAGAAACAAAACATTCACCGCGTGCCGTTCAGTATCCTCTTGGGCGCTTCCGATTTCTCGCTAACTGCTTCGTATGGGCAATAGGTTTACTTGCAGTAGCAGCACCCCTAGCAGCTCTATCACAATGGGCACTCGGTGGGATTATTCGAGCAACTAGCCCCACAAGTTCCTTGACCATCGATTTTGAGAAAATTTTATCTGCATCCTGGGGTTCAATCTGGACGTCAGTTATCGCTGCTTTCATAAGCGTCGCAGTTGTCTTACCGATTGCTTTCCTAACCGGAAGGCACCGGTCCAAAATAGGAACAATTGGACAAATAATTATTTTGAGCACTTTTGCCATGCCAGGGCTTCTAATAGCTCTCTCAGTTCGCTTCTGGACTCTCAGGTCAGAGCTTGCTTATGAATGGTTCGGTGACAGTAGCGCCCTTCTAATATTCGCCTTTGTTGTGCGCTTTGGTTCATTGGCTCTAGGTGTTTGCCTTGTAGCTGTTATGGCCGTCCCTAAACAGTTGCATGAAGCAGCTATTACGTTAGGAGCATCTCAACGAAGAAGGTTTAGGAAAATAGACTTACCGATAATGACTCCTAGCCTTTTAGCGGGAGCCGGCCTGGTTCTGCTATCAGTTCTCAAGGAACTTCCAATCAGCCTCTTAGTCTCACCTCTTGGTTTCACTAATCTGACTTCTCGTATCTTTATGTCATTCGAAGATGCTTTTGTAGCAGAAGCAGGAATCATGGCGGTTGTTCTTGTATCCATCTCATTCGCCCTTACTTGGTTTCTTGTCCTAAATAATGCTGAACATCGATGAAGAATAAGTTGAAGTCATCGAAAAGCATATTTGCATTTCTAATGATCATCACATTTCTTGCGGCTCTGCCGGCAATCGGAGCGAGAGCTACGTATGGCGCCAGAACAACCGCCGATGAGCCTCAATATCTTCTCACAGCCCTAAGCATTGCCGAAGATTTCGATTTAGATATCAGTGACGAGATTGCTGATCGGCGATTCACGCCCTGGCACGAGATTAACTTGAACCAACAAACGATAGCGCTCAACGAAACCAACCAAAGAATCAGTCCACATGATCCTCTTTTGCCGGTTCTTTTGGCACCAGCTATGGCTATCGGAGGGTGGACGTCCGCAAAAATATTTCTGGCAATGATATCAAGTGCTTCGGCGGCCATGACGCTAGCTCTGGTAACGAAACGTTGGCAACTAAGCCCTATGCCTGCCGCATTAGTCATAGCAGCTTTTTTTTGCTCGCCACCGCTAGTTTCTTACGGCAGCCAGGTGTATCCAGAAATGCCAGCAGCACTGGCTGTCTTAATCGGCACTTTTGCGATCACAAGCTCAACAACCGGCAAAAATCTTGCTATCGCGTCAATTGCTATAGTTTCGCTCCCTTGGCTGAGCGTCAAATACGTTCCGGTTGCTGCGGTCCTCGCCCTCTTCACGCTTTGGCAAACGTGGCATTCCTCTAAAAAAAGAGCTCTATCTACAGCTCTTTTTTTAGCTATCAACGGACTGATATTTCTTGTCGTGCATCAGAGGATTTACGGCGGTTGGACTGTTTATGCTTCCGGCGACCACTTCGTTAATGGAAAGGAATTCGAAGTAGTCGGCGAGTATTGGAACCCTCTCGGCAGGACCAGGCGAATTATTGGACTTTTAATCGATCGAGGATTTGGTCTCGCAGCCTGGGCTCCAGCTTTCCTATTTGCACCAGCGGCTCTTGCACTTGCTTATGCAAGAAAACATAAGGACTCCTTTCTCGTCGTCTCCTTAATTTCTGTCGGTTGGGCAAACGCTACGTGGGTGGCTCTCACTATGCATGGGTGGTGGTGGCCCGGGAGACAAGTGGTGGTTGTACTGCCTCTCCTCGTCGCTCTCATCGCTTCGCTAGCGGAACGACACCAAAAGCTGATGAAGCCGATACTGCTAGCAAGCCTCCTCAGTATGTCTTCTTGGTTCTGGCTTGTTTTGGAAGCTTCTACTGGCCGCAAAACTTTAATTTTCGACTTTCAACAAACTTCGAATCCAGCTTTCAAAATATGGCGGTTGCTCTTGCCCGACCATCAAAGAATGAATCTCCTGGACATTACAATCACAACAATCTGGCTAGCAGCTATTCTTTTCACTACTTGGCTTACGTATCGAACTTGGATTACCTCACCAAAGAAAGCTGATGCTCTTGCCAGAGATACTGTGCCGAAAGACCATCTTGTAGACTAACCCTAGGGCTCCAACCAGTTGCTTCTGATATCGGTCCTAGTGTCGCTTCGGTTAACTTTGGGTCTCCCGGGGCAGAACTTACTTCTTTGATTCGACAAGGCGAGCCTACAATCCTTTCAATTTCGCTAATTATGCCTAACACCGAACAGGTATTCCCGCCTCCAATATCAAATGTTGAACCAGCCGGAACGAAACACTGCGACAGAGCCAAAGTTGCTTCAACTACATCGGACACATACGTAAATTCTCGCTTCTGAGTCCCATCGCCACGCAGTGAAAAGTAAAAATCTCCCGGCAGCGCTGCTTGAAATAGCCGATTCATGGCCATGTCAGGACGTTGTCGCGGTCCGTAAACGGTGAAATAGCGCATACCCACAGTTTGTAGCCCTCGCTCACCATAAATACGCCCTAGTTGGTCCACAGCCAGTTTTGTTACACCATATGGACTTATTGGGGACTCAACTCGCTGTTTTTCACCAGCACCAATATTTCCATATACAGATGAACTTGAGGCATACAGAAAACGATTCACCTTATTTTCCAATGATGCTTCCATGAGCTTTTGAGTAGCCAATAAATTATTTTTGATAGAAGATTCGAAACCTTCACCCCAAGAATCTTGAACTCCTGCACGCGCAGCCAAATGAAATACAACGCAATCTGGTTCTAGGAACTGACTTAAATTAAGTTCATTGAGATCAGCCTCAATTAGCTCAAAGTTTGGATGGTTTAAAGCCTTTGACAGATTGGCTCTCTTGGCTTCCGGCGAATACCATGGATCAAAGCAATCAATGCCTGTGACCGTTACCCCGCGGTTCAACTGCTCTTCCACAAGATGCGAGCCGATAAACCCTGCTGCTCCAGTTACCACAGAACGCAATATTTTAGTTCCCATACGAGAGGCCTACCCAACATTCATAGTTAGGGTTACTTTATCTACTACGAGGAGAAAAACTAGTTGGCCCAAATAGGAATAATCGGTGCAGGACCTGCAGGATTGACAGCAGCGCTTTTAGCCTCCAGAAAAGGACATGACTGCACAGTCTTCGAGAGTGCCCCAAACCCCGGAGGCATGGCAGCTAGTTTTGCAGTCGCAGGCCAAAGAGTAGACCTAGGGTCTCATCGCCTACACCCCTCCACAGAGCCACATCTACTCGCACTTATTAAACAAATCATGGGCGATGACCTTCAGATACGCGAGCGCAACGGCAGGATCAATTTGAGGGAGCGTTGGGTTAAATTCCCGTTAAGAGCAACTGACTTAATAAAAAAATTACCTACGAGTGTCGCTCTTCGTATCGGTGGGGAAACATTCACCAAGCGATTTCGAAATTCAGTTGAAACAAATTTCTACGAGAGTGTTCAACATCGTTTAGGACCAACAGTCGCTGATGAATTTTATGGCCCATTCGCTGAAAAATTGTACGGCGTTGAACCACAGCAGTTAACTGTAGAAATAGCACAACGCCGAATTGCAGCTACCTCTGGGTTTGACGTAATCCGAAAGATCGCAAAAGCTACTCGAAGTTCCGGCCGGATATTTTTGTACCCACGCGACGGGTACGGGTCTATCTCCGAACGTCTCGCGGACGAGGCGAACGGCACAGGAACAGAACTATTGTTCAACAGTACCATTACTAAATTACAAGCTAAGGAGGATCACGTCGTTATAACCAGTGCCGGAAAAATTTTCGAGTTCGAACAGGTTTGGTCGACTATACCGTCACTCAACCTTCTCACTATTTCGGATCCTTTGCCACCCCCCGAAATTCTTGAAGCCGCTAGATCATTACGCAATAGGGCGATGGTTCTGGTGTACCTAGTTGTCCCCCGGCCACAATACACACCATTTGATGCTCACTACATTCCTACGACAGGAACAACTATATCTCGACTATCAGAACCCAAGAACTATCGAGATGGTCCCGATCCGTCTAATCAAACTGTTCTATGCGCGGAACTACCCTGCTGGAAAGGCGACAAGATTTGGAATTCATCACCGGGTGAATTGGGCGAACTCGTGTCTGAAGATCTACAAAAAATGAGGCTCCCTGACCCGCATTATGTTCATGTTGAGCTTAAATTTTTGCCATCCGTCTACCCAGTATTTGAGCATTCGACACAACAAGCGAGAACAACCAGTCAACTGGCTTCTCACTCTATTGATGGGGTTGTTTCTTTCGGGCGCCATGGCCTAGGGGTTCCTGACAATCTCCATCACGTTGTGCGAATGGGCGACCATTTAGTGAACTCGGTATCGTCAGATGGCAAATTGGACTCATCAAGGTGGGACGAAGCTCTTCGCTCTTTTACTAAACATGTGGTTGAGGACTAGCAAGCATCTACTGTTTGGTGCGTAAGCTTGAACTTATGACTCTACATTGGCACGCAACCGGTATCGAAGTACATAAAGTCGTAGTCGGTCCTTACGAAAATAATGTTTTCACTATTCGCTGCACCGAGACAGGAGAAGCAATCCTTATTGATGCAGCCAATGAGCATGAGCAGCTCTTAGAGATTTGCCAGAACCTCGGCGTTCGCACCGTCGTAGAGACACACGGTCATTTTGATCACATTCAAGCTATCCCAGCTATCAGAGATGCCGGCTACGAAGTAGGAGTAACTCTCGAAGATGCCGGCATGCTGCCGAGCTACGACTACTTGCTCGAGGATGATTCGGTTATTGAAGTTGGTCGCCTCAGAATTCGCACGATTCTTAATCCTGGCCATACGCCAGGATCCATGAGTTTCCACGTTGAGAATACGCCCCTTTTGTTCTCCGGCGACACGCTCTTTCCCGGCGGCCCAGGAGCGACAGGGTTCGAAGGCGGAGACTTCGAGACGATAATCCGAAGCATAGAAGATCGAATGTTTTCAAAGTTTTCGTCAGAAACAATTGTCTTACCCGGACACGGTGGCGACACGACCATAGGCAACGAGTCGCCAAGCCTCCAGGAGTGGGTCGATCGTGGATGGTGAATTCACGCAGCCAGAAATCGAGTCAGAGCAAATAAAGGTTCTGAAATCCGATGAAAGGCCTTTCGACTATACACCTGTCTCTATAGCTGACCTTCCTCAAACTCCTACTAGAGATCGCAATATTGCTGCGAGCGCATGGGATCAAGCGCCACAAGTTTTGAAGAAGCTCGGGGAAGACTTAGCCGGGAAACCGGAGGCAGCATTCAAAAGACGAATCTACGGTTGGCTTCTGTGGCGAGCAGGCCCCACTCTTGGACCTTGTCGGTATCTAGCTCTTGACCCAAACGTTCATAGTCGTTTCTACATTTTCGACTTAGACGGAAACAAAAATGACTCAGGGCAGGGTCCAGACCTACTCAGACACACGCGTTTTAGGTCTTGGAAGGAGTCACTCCGAGACAATCCAATACCTAATGTGCCTGTGACGAACTAAAGCACTCGATTTAAAATAACGGCGCCTGCTCGCCGACCCGTGTGGCTTGTTCAAAACTGAAAGCTAATTGCAAAACTGACAAATCAGCTCTGTTACGGCCCACTATCTGCACTCCCACCGGTAAGTTGCTATCCGAGAATGCGGCAGGAACCGAAATTGCCGGATGCATTGTCGTGGATATATCAGTGCAAGATCTCATCCAATCGATGTAGGTCTCTAACTCGACTCCATCTATTTCAGTGATGAATTCCGTGTTGTGGTCGAAAGGTAAGACCTGCGTTACTGGAGATACTAAATACTCAAAATCTTCCATAAAGTTTTCGAGTCGCATAAACATCTGTGCTTGTTTCCGTGAAGCATCAGCGTGGTCTTTGAGCGAGAGTTTCCGTCCTAGCTCTATATTCCAGATCACGGTCTCTTTTAACTTTTCTCGGTGACTCTTAAGCAGAGGCTCATATCCGAGTTCGAAGACCCAAGCCCGCATTGTTTGAAAGATCTCCCGAGCCTCCGATAAATCTGGCCATATTTCAACAACATCGCAACCGATATCACTCAAAATATTCGGCACAATGTTTAAGGCCTTTTTGATTGCTCCATCCATGGGTAAACCACCTGAGTCAGGCGACCAAGCAACTCGCGTTCCAGAAAAATCTCTTTCAAGAGATCCGAGAAAGGAATCCGGAGTCTCCATAATCGAGCTCGGTACAAGTGGGTGTGACCCCGCTATCGCAGATAAAAATAAAGTCACATCAGACACTGTTCTCGCCATTGGGCCATTTGTCGCCATTGGCATCCCAAGATTATCTCGCGAGATTGTCGGCACTCGCCCGACGGATGGGCGGAAGCCAACCACATTGCAAAAAGCTGCTGGATTACGCAACGATCCACCGAGATCTGAGCCGTCGCATAGCGGCAACATTCGAGCGCTTAATGCAACCGCAGCGCCGCCACTACTTCCCCCACATGTTTTAGATAGGTCATACGGGTTCTTCGTCACACCAAACACTTCGTTAAAAGTTTGAGAACCGGCCCCAAATTCAGGTGTGTTGGTTTTGCCGACCGTCACAGCCCCCTCGCTGATTTGGCGCTCTACGATCAAATCATTTTTATCCGGCACGTTGTCGAAGTAGATAGGTGACCCCTTGGTGGTTCGGATACCTGCTGTGTCAAAAAGGTCCTTATGGGCAACTGGAAGCCCATGCAGTAAACCAAGCGGTTCTCCTCTCATCAATTTTTCATCTGCTTCTAATGCCCGCTCTGCAGCAATTTCAGGAACAATGGTTACCAATGCATTGACTAAAGGATTAACCCGATCTATTCGTGAAAGATGAGCATCAAGAACTTCGCGAGCGCTAACGTGAGCATCGACTAGCAACTTCCTGAGTTCGACTGCAGTTAGATTGCAAAGGGTCTCGTCTGCCATCTAGACAGTTCACCACAATCGGCCGAGCAAAACACACTGCGATAGCCGCAACATAGCTCATTAAGCTCGTCACCAAAAAAGGAACCGTGTAGCTACCAGTGAACTCCTTCGCCCACCCAACTAAAAACGGCCCAAATCCAGCCGCTATCTGAACTGCTACAGTGATAGCTCCTTGAACCGTAGCTAGAGAAACTACCCCAAAAGTTTCCGCTATCAAAAGCGTCTGCATCATATAAACATTCCCAATAGTTAGACCAATCACAAAAACTAATACCCAGGTCAAAAAAATATTTTTGGTGAAGGTAATGCTTAATACAGCTGTGGCTTGCACCGTAAAAAGCACAGCGGTAAATAACCGTTTGTCTATATAATCAGCAAACCTTCCAACAATTAGACGTGCAACAATACTCCCGGCCGCGGCCAACGACATTGTCAATGAGGCAGATCTGAGGTCACCGAGTCGGTTTGCTAGAAAACTGAACTGGTGGATCATATATCCAGTTTGCGCCGTAAGCACGAATAAAAAAGCAACTAAAATACACCAAAATGATTGTTGCCTCATAGCTTGACTTCTAGTCCAAACGCGATGTTGAACTGAGTCTGACAAATTTTTATTATCAATTTTTAGTGGTTGACCAAAATCGCGCGACGTCAGTAAGTCTTCTGGCCGCCAAACAAGAACTCCACTAGCTACCGGCAATCCTACGATGAGAATTGCTACCCCGAGCAGTAAACCGGCTAAGGCTAGACTATGAGAGCTAATGAGCCATGTCGTCAGCGGCGAAAGGACCACGCCACCTAATGACACGCCCGTCGCAGTGATACTCATAGCTCGAGCACGCCGAGTAAGAAACCACCTGCCTAAAATATTATTGACACTCACAGCCGCCGTCGCACCAAACCCAACTGCCATAATCGAATAAACAATAAACAAATGCCATGGTGTACTAATCGCTCCAAGGCTCATAATGCCTAGCCCCAGCATCACTACGCCGCCTGTCATAAACCATCTAGGGCCATGTCGATCTATTTGCGGACCCACGAGTAAGCCGGTTAGCCCTGCGATGCTGAAGTAAGATCCAGTCGCCAAACCAACCAAGGTCGACGACCATTCGAAACTGTCTTCGAATTGCTTCATGAAGATGGCGAGTCCGTAATATCCAACTCCTACGCTGACAAACATAAGGGCCATAGTCGCGAGAACTATCCACCAGCCATAGTGAAGTTCCGACCGAGAATGAATTTTTTGTGCCAACCATGGTGCTTCTGGCATCAATATCGGACTCTCTTTCGCACGTCCTTGTAACAATACTGGCACTTCAAGGTGCATGTTCGACCTACTCTTGTCATTATGGCTTCAAATGTCCACACCCGTACCAACCAAACTATCGAGCTTCTGCAAACCCTGATTCGTAACGAATGCGTCAACGATGGGCGCGCCGAATCCGGACAAGAAGTTCGTAACTGCGACGCGATTGAAGCTTTCATAGATGGGCCAGGCGTCGAAATTGAAACTTTCGAACCGATTCTCGGCCGAAAATCACTCGTCGCGCGCATGGAAGGCTACGACCCTTCTGCGCCTACTCTTTGTCTAATGGGGCATACCGACGTTGTCCCGGCCAATTCAGATGGATGGAATCATGACCCATTCGGAGGTGACTTAATAGACGGCGAAGTTTGGGGACGCGGCGCTGTCGATATGTTAAATTTGACTTCCTCAATGGCAGTCGCTTTTAAGCACCTCGCTGATACAAACTTTAGACCACGCGGCAATCTCATTTATTTTGCGGTCGCCGATGAAGAGTCCGGCTCGGCTCACGGTGCTCAATGGATTGCCGACAATCACCCGGAAGCAATTCGATCTGACTACGTCTTAACGGAAAACGGTGGGCTCCATAGTGGCTCTGAAGAAGCCCCTTTCATCGGCATGAATATAGGAGAGAAAGGCGTCGCTTGGCGGCGTTTAAGAGTCTCAGGAACACCCGGACATGGGTCGACTCCGTTCAAATCAGACAATGCTTTGGTAAAGGCCGCTGCTATTGTGCAGCGGCTCGCCGATTATCGGCCTCCGCCTAAGTTTCATGAGCTCTGGCGAGAACAGGTAGACGTTCTTAATGTTGATGCGCAAACCAAAGCGATTATGTTGGACCCAGACCTCATAGATGACTATTTAGATGCTCATCCAGTGGTACCTCTCGCACGGCATTTCTATAGTTGTGTACATACAACTTTTTCTCCAAATGTTTTAACATCCGATTCCCACATGAAAACAAATGTAATCCCGGATCATGTCGACATAAAAGTCGATATTCGGACTTTGCCAGGCGAGCGAACCGAGGACGTTCAAGCTCATTTGAATATCGCCCTTGGAGAGCTGGCAGATCAAGTCGAAGTAGAGATTATTATGGATGACCCAGCGAGCATCAGCCGGGTACAGACACCCCTTTGGGATACATTACAGAAATCCGTTAATCAGCCATTTCCAAAGGCGCGAATTACCCCTCAACTAATTGTTGGTTTCACAGACGCGCGAGTCTTTCGAAACATGGGTGCAACCGCATATGGTGCTGGCCTTTTTAGCCCAAACTTAAAGACGGGTGATTTCAGTGCCCGCTTCCATGGCCATAATGAACGAATTGACACAGAGTCTCTGGCTCTCTCCACGCAACTTTGGGTTGATGTTGTAAAGGACTTTCTAGGCTAAAAGAAGTCACATTTCGAAAATTACCACAATGTCTTAAGTACTAATTAGGCTTCGGTGGCAATAAACTCAATAGCATGGCACCTTCTCCGCTGTTCGAAATTCAGGACCTGAAGGTCAATGCAACCGACGGTCCAGAGATCCTTCGCGGAGTCAACCTGACCGTTCACGCTGGTGAAATTCACGCAATTATGGGTCCCAATGGATCAGGCAAGTCAACGCTTGCAACTACGATCCTTGGCTCACCTGAATACGAGACTTCTGCAGGAAAGCTACTTTTCAGAGGCGATGACATAACGCTGTGGGGCCCTGACATACGAGCTAAAGCCGGAATGTTCCTAGCTTTTCAGTACCCTCAAGAAATTTCAGGGGTATCAGTCCGTAACTTTTTACGCCAAGCTATTTCCGCTCGAAAAGGCGTTGAGATCTCAACAATAGAGGTATACGTAGCAATGCAGCAATGGATGGAACGTCTTGAGATGGACCCATCTTTTATGGATAGGTACCTGAATGAAGGTTTTTCTGGTGGTGAAAAAAAACGAAACGAAATTCTTCAGCTTGCGATGCTAGAGCCGGCACTGGCAATTCTAGATGAAACGGACTCCGGGCTTGATATTGATGCACTAAAAGTTGTTGCCAAAGGCGTTCGAGAAGTCAAAGCAGAGAACTCAGATATGGGTGTCGTAATCATTACCCACTATCAGCGTCTCCTTACTGAACTTAAACCCGATCACATACACATTCTGGTTAATGGTCAGATAGTTAAATCAGGGGGCGCAGAGCTTGCCTTACAACTTGAAAAAGAGGGTTACGAACGGTTCGAAACATGACCATACCGTCGAATATAAAAGAACAATTCCCTTTGCTGAGCAGAACGGTGCATGGCAAACCTATTGTCTATTTAGATTCAGCCGCATCATCACAAAAACCTGACGCTGTCCTATCGGCAATGGACACCTACTACAAACAGGTAAATGCAAACGTGCATCGCGGGGCATATGCGATTGCCGCAGAAGCCACTGAGCAAATGGAAACCGCTCGCTCTGATATCGCTAGATTTATCAACGCTGACTCAGCTAACGAGATTATCTTTACCAAAAATGCCACCGAAGCTTTCAACTTAGTTGCTCGGTCCTGGGGAGTCCGCAATCTTGGAGAAGATGATGCGATTCTTATCACCGACATGGAGCATCATGCCAATATTGTTCCATGGCAAATACTTGCTGAGGATCGAGGCTTTGAGATTCGTTGGATTCCATTAGGAGAGGACGGGACTCTGGATCTTACGGATCTTGACGAACTTTTGAAGGGCGTCAAACTTTGCAGTGTTACAGCAATGAGTAATGTCCTTGGAACCTTAAATCCTATCCGTAAGATATCTGATGCTGCGCATGCTGCCGGAGCTTTGATGCTTATGGACGGAAGTCAATATGTGCCGCATCTTCCTACCGATGTCGCTGATTTAGACGTTGACTTTATGTGTTTTACAGGCCACAAGATGTGTGGTCCTACAGGTATCGGTGTTCTTTGGGCTCGAGCTGAGATCCTAGATGCTATGCCTCCCTTCCTTGGCGGTGGAGAGATGATTCTCGATGTCAAAAAAAGTGGATTTGTTGCAAATGAAATTCCTCACAAGTTCGAGGCAGGAACTCCTCCGATAGCAGAAATTATCGGACTTGGAGCAGCTGTTAGATTTTTGGATTCGCTCGGGATGAAAAATATTCGAGAACATGAAATCTCCCTGACCGAGTACGCATTCATGAAACTTAAGGAATGCCACGGAGATGACATTCAGATCCACGGCCCCTCCACAATAGACAGCAGAGGTGGCGTATTATCTATAGCTTATAAAGATGTGCATCCTCATGACATATCGCAAGTTCTGGATCAACACGGAATTTGCGTGCGTGCTGGCCACCACTGCGCTAAACCATTAATGAGAGAACTTGGGGTAGGCGCTACTGCTCGTGCCTCGCTCTACTTGTACAATACCGAATCCGATATCGATATTCTCGCCGAAGCCCTCGGCGAAGCAGGCGAACTTTTCGCCTTTTAACTCGAGAGATCAACATGCCGGGCCTAGAAGACTTATACAGAGAAATAATCCTTGATCACTATAGAAATCCTCGTAATCAAGGTGAGTTAGAGGCTCCTCCGGCTCACCGAATTGAGGGCTTTAATCCACTTTGTGGGGACGAAGTAGTCGTAACTTTTACTACCGATGGAACAAGTATCACCGATGTTAAAATTGCTGGGCATGGGTGTTCTATTAGCCAAGCTTCAGCTTCGATGATGTCTGCAGCGGTGCTTGGCAAAAGCACAACAGAGATTAGAAAAATAACGCAAACTTTCAAAGCCATGATGTCTATCCATGAGGGTGAAATGGCGGAAGAGTCTAATGAGAAAACCTCACTTCCGCAGCCGGATCTTTCATTAGGCGACCTGGAAGCACTACGTGGAGTTGTTAAGTTTCCCGTTCGTATTAAATGTGCAACTCTTCCGTGGAACGCATTACTTAGCGGTTTAGACGAGGTCAGCCAATAACTATTTAACCGCCTACCACCTGTGCCCTGGCGGAACACCAGTGACAAACTCTTTAATTCGTCGCGTGGTAGCGGATGATGCTCCCTCAGGAAGGTCGCCCGGCGCAAAAAATCCCACTTCTGCTATCTCGGACGAAATAGTCTGCTCGATCGTCCAATCAGAAATGATGAAAACAACTACATGATCGCTTTTATGTTCGTGAAATGAAGAAAATACTCCGTGCACCTTCTGAGGTGTTTCTGGCAGTGCTATTCCAGTTTCTTCCTTAAGTTCCCTCTGGACAGCTTCGACGAGTGACTCTCCCGTTTTTACACTACCACCAGGCAAAAACCAGCCATCTTTGTAGCTATGGCGAACCAAACAAACGCGTCTCTCCTCGTCGAGCACCATTGCACGAACACCTAAAGTGAGACGCGCTCTACGAAATTTATTCCATAGTCGATACATACGATAGATTTTTTGCTTAATGGCTTCCATCAGCCAACACATCCATTTTTTGAGCCATTTCCCGATCTAGTTCCGTTACTCCACCTTTGTCATGTGTCGTCAAACAAACTTTGACCTCGCCATAGACATTGGTCCACTCAGGATGATGATTCATTCGTTCCGCTATCAGGGCACACTTAGTCATAAAACCGAATGCTTCTAGGAATGTACTGAACTGGTATGTCCTCGACAATTCGTTTTTGGACACCTGCCAGGACGGCAGCATTAATTTCAGTTCCTCGATTTGCACACTATCGAGTCGGCCACGTTGCATACATAGCTCCTAGCCTTATCTGGGCTTAACATTTGTCTTTCGTTAACCATAACTCTCAAAGCACAATATCTAAGCCATCGGGTCAGCAAATGGATCTTCATCTACCAATGAAGGTTTAAGTAGACTTAAGCCACCGATCGCAACTGATACCCCATCGTTGGCATCCTGCTTATCTGGAAGGAAGCGAGAATAGCCTTCCGCCTCAAGTTCTACTGCCAATTCCGGGCCAGCCGACTCCACTATTTTTCCATCAACAAGGATGTGGACGGTGTCAGCCGGAAGATAATCAAGTAGCCGGTGATAATGAGTTATACACAAAACCCCCAGCTGATTTTTGGTAAGCGCTTCGATACGTTCGGCACAGGCCTTTAAGGCATCAATGTCAAGGCCGCTGTCTAGCTCGTCCAAAATTGCTATAGAAGGTTGGAGAACTGCCAACTGGGCAGTCTCATTTCTCTTCTTTTCCCCTCCTGATAAATCAACATTTAATGATCTATCTAAAAGCTCAGGGTTCAGACCAATCGCTAGTGCCTCATCCAAAAGTCTCCCCACAACATTTTCCGAACTTATTCCTCGGCTAGTAAGAGCCAAAGACAGGGTGTCACGAATTGAAACGCCCGGAACTTCCGTTGGGTATTGCATAGCTAAAAAAAGTCCGAGCTGCGCTCTCTCCCACGTCGGAAGAGATAGGACATCAGTCCCATCGATTGATACAGACCCCGCAGTCGCGACATAGCCGGGTCGACCCATAATCACATTCGAAAGTGTACTTTTACCTGCACCATTGGGCCCCATCACAGCGTGGACCTGTCCCGATGAGACTTCAAGATTAATTCCACGCAGTATCTGCTTGCCTCCAACAGATGCTTCAAGACCCTCTACAACCAACTTCACCATCAGATAACGACCTTTAGCTGACCACTTTCGATTTTAGTTTCGTAAACCGGGACAGGCTGAGTAGCAGGAAACGAGTCTGGCGACCCTGTTAATAAATTGAATTTCGAATAGTGTTTCGGGCATTCCAAAGCGCAATCCTCGGACCATACTTGGCCATCAGCCAAACTGTAGTTCGCATGGCTACAGCGGTCGCCAACAGCGTGGTATAAATCTCCGATCCGTACCACCGCTATGCGATGGCCATCAACATCAAATCGTCGGGCTTCCCCATCGCGTAACTCGTCACTGGCACACAGAATATGAGAAGTCACAACGAAACACCTTCAAGAGAAAGCAGCTCAGAAATTCTTTCTAAAGTCTTTATTCCGATAGACGGTATTGGAAAATCTTCAAGAACCTCGGCAAAAAAACCGCGAACGACAAGTGCCTCTGCGACCTCTGATGGCACTCCGCGACTTTCAAGGTAGAAACGCTGGTCTGCATCGACCGGTCCCACCGCCGACGCATGGCTGCATTTCACATCATTATTTTCTATCTCAAGATTCGGCACCGACTCGGCCCAAGCCTCATCAGATAGCTTCAGATTTCGATTGGTCTGATATGCCACGACATCACTTGCATCAGGCTCTATCCGGATCATTCCCGTATATATCGCCCGGCTACGGTCATCAACTGCCCCTTTAAAAAGAAGGTTTGAGTTTGTATGCGGCGCATCATGTTTTTGAAATGTTCGAAAGTCGAGCGTTGTGTCTTTACGCCCAAAATATACTGCACCTATATCTCCAGTTGCCCCAGAACCAACCATTCGAGTATCGATCCTGGCACGGGCGTAACCGCCTCCGAAAGCGACATGGCTGACTGCAACATGGGCATCACGGCCTATATCTGAGATCTGACTTGCTAGTTGCCAAACGCGAGGTCCAAGCTCCTGAACTGTCAAATACTTAAGCCGCGCTGATTGGCCTGCAGTTATCTCTGTGACCGGACATATTAAAGCCTCTACATCGGTGCTTACTTGGTGTTCTAAAATCGTTGCTTCTGAATTTTCCTCGGCGATCACAACAACTCGGGGAAACCAGGCAAAATCAGTTTCACTCGTTGCATGACGAATTACGATTGGCTTTTCGACTACAGAGTTCCGCGCTATCCGTATAACCAGCGGGCTGGTGCTTAAAGCATGATTGTACTCAGCAAAGATATCTACCGCATCGGTCATTACCGAACCAACACCGCTTGCAACGTTCTCATCATCTAGCTCGGTAAATATCGAGACGTTTGGGTCATTAATTTGAGACGTAACCACCTCCCCGTTTACCACTTCCAACACAGCCGCTGCATCTACGACGTCCGCTGTAAGTCCTCGCGCTTGCATTTCGCCGCCAGGAGCCCCAATGCTGTACTTACTCAGATCTAAATCATTAATTTGTGTATATCTCCAAACCTCCTCTTCGAACGAAGGTAGTTCGAGAGCTCTAGCGCGCTGCAGCGCACCATATTGAAGTTTGTGAAAAGCATTTGAATCATCCGCAACATTAATCTCCGCTAGATTGAACGGAGTCAGGTCGGTGTTAGTCACAATCTTTAATTCTACCTACCGCCACTTCAGAAACCCCTAAAGACGGTTAACGCAACTGTCCCCTAACGCTTCTTTTTCTTCTTACGGTTTTTAGCCCTAGCTTTTTTACTTAATCTAGGCAATCTTCGGGCCTTTTTGTGCTTTTCTGCTTCAACCTCCGCAAGAACGTCAGAAGCGATGGCGTTTACTATTTCTTCAGCAGCATCAAGTAAATCACCAATCGATTCATCAGTTCCAATGCTGTCTGGTTCACTCGCGAAGTTCTGAACCCCCAACGAACCATGCTGCCAACCTGCATCTAAACGACGTGGTGTGTATTTCGGACAATCATCGGGACAACGCCATGGTGCTTCGGGAGCTAAATCTAAGTTGCATTTTCTTACGGTGTCACCATTGGAGTACGACCGGCTTTCGTAGTGGCGACAGTTGGTTCTCATCGGCATACAACTATTCTGGCATCAATAAGCTCAAAAAATGCGCCGACTAGCGCTCTTTAGATTGAGTTAATGGCTTCGGCCATAGCGATCGCTCGTCTCGCTTCATCAACATGTAGATTTTCAATCATTTTGCCATCTACTGTCAACACCCCTCGCCCATCCAGCTGCGCCATTTCAAACTCCTTAATGACGCGTGTATGAAATTCAAGTTCATCGATACTTGGTGCAAAAATCCGGTTAGCTAGCTCAACCTGACTCGGATGTATCAAGGTTTTGCCATCGAAACCCATTTTGGCGCCTTGCTTGCTAACGGACTCAAACCCGATCTCATCTTTTATGTCGTTGTATACGCCATCTAAGACAGCTATTCCAGCGTCGCGAGCCGAAAGTAAGCACATCGCTAGATACGGTAATAGTTCCGCTCGATCCATCGAGATTGTGGCTCTTAGCTCTTTAGCCATGTCATTGGTTCCCATAACCATCACGGCCATCCGTTTGTGATGAGCTATTTCGTTAACGTTTAAGAGCCCTGCTGGGGTCTCTACCATCGCCCAAATCTGAGTGCTTTCTGGTGCGCCGCCTTGATCCAGTAAACTTGAGATAGCGTCCAGATACTTTGCGTCCCTTACTTTTGGGATAACAACAGCGTCAGGTGCCGTTGCGGCAGCAGCCAAAACGTCGTCCTTACCCCAGGGGGTGTCTAGCCCGTTGCACCTTATGGTGACCTCACGGTTACCATAACTGTTTGAACGGACTGCTTCACAGGCCTGGTCCCGGGCCAAGTCTTTTGCATCGGGAGAAACCGCATCTTCAAGATCAAAGATAAGGGCATCTGCTTTAATATCTCTAGCTTTTTCTAAAGCACGAGCGTTCGCCGCCGGCATGTAGAGCACTGAACGTCGGGGCCTATAAGAGAGATCCATTTAAAAACCTTTCTAAAATCCGTAGCTGAAAGCTAATTCAGGATCCTTCGCCGAAAGCTCGCGAGCGAGGTTCACGATCACACGACATTGTTTTACAGTTGCGTCGTCTTGCATTTTCCCATCGATCATAACTGCCCCAGTTCCGTCGCCCATTTCAGAAATTACATGCATCGCCCATTCCACTTCGCTGGGCTCCGGACTGAAAACTTTCTTTGCTATATCAATTTGGACTGGGTGCAGACTCCAAGCCCCCACGCAACCTAACAAATACGCATTCCTGAACTGGTCCTCACAAGCCAAAACATCTGCTATATCGCCGAAAGGCCCG
>CAJQGN010000083.1 GCA_905477545.1 uncultured Acidimicrobiales bacterium
AGCACTTTCTGCATTAACGAAAAATTTTGACAGCATAATTAGTATCCTTGTTTCTGTGTATATTTAACTCGTGTGGCTCTATGATCTAAAGCATTTTGGGTAATGGAAGGCTCCGGTCGACTTAGTCGAATATGGCTTTTTCGGCGCTTTCTGGTTACTGGGCAATCCATGAGCCCGACGTTCAACAACGGCGATGGAGTTATCGCCATACGATCTCGGCGCGCCATTGTTGGACAAGTACGAGTAGCCCGCAACCCAAATAAAGATTCTATGTGGCTCTTGAAACGAGTTTCAGCAGTCGGCCAAGACGGAATGATGTCTCTATCTTCAGATAGCAACGACTCATCGGTAGTTGACTCAAGAACTTTCGGTCGGGTGCAAGTTCGAGGAAGCTTCAGAGTATGTCTCCATCTACCAGCTAACAGTAAGCCCAAATTCGTCATACTGAGACCACAATCGAATCTTCATTAACTCGGTTTCGGATTAAATAATCAAAGGCGCCAAGAGCAGCAGTCGAGCCAGCACCCATGGCTATTATGATTTGCTTAAACGGCTCAGTCGTGCAATCGCCTGCAGCAAACACACCAGGAAGCGATGTACTACCACGCACATCTACAACTATTTCACCTCTCTCAGACAGCTCCACAGTATTTTCTAACCACTCTGTATTTGGAATCAAGCCGATTTGAACAAAAATGCCGTCTAACTCGACACTCATGGACTTACCACTATCCCTGGCCTCATAGCTCAGACCGGTTACGGAAGAACCGTTGCCAACGATCGATGTTGTGGATGCATTAACGACGACAGCAACATTTTCTAGTCTCTGCAAGGCATCCTGAAGAACAGCGTCTGCCAGGAGTTCAGGTGCGTACTCAATGAGTGTTACGTGACTGGCGAGACCCGCAAGGTCAATTGCAGCCTCTACTCCGCTATTACCACCGCCGATAACCGCGACCTTTTTTCCTTTGAAAAGAGGCCCATCACAATGAGGACAGAAAGCTACTCCCTTATTCAAATACTCTTGTTCACCTGGCACATCCAGCAAGCGCCACCTGGCTCCAGTGCTCAAGATTACTGAACGCGCTTTAATCTGAGCCCCTGACTCAAATACAACATCGTGCAAACCACCCACATCAGCCGAAGGTTCCAAAGTCGATACCGTTTGGGAAGTCAAAAGCTCGATCTCACTAGTCCTCAGGTGAGATTCTAAATCTGCTGCGAGTCGAGGGCCCTCTGTGTAAGGAACAGAAACAAAGTTTTCTATACCAAGTGTATCGAGAAGCTGTCCGCCTAGCCGATCAGTGGCTATCACAGTACGGAGCCCCTTACGCGAAGTGTACAAACCAGCAGCTGCACCAGCCGGGCCCCCGCCGATAATTGCCACATCATATGGCTTCAATTCAGAAATACGATTATTAGATTCCTCAAGCGAGGCCGAGTCAAGTCTCCCCAAGATATTTTCAATAGACATCGAGCCATACTCAAACAACTCACCATTTAAATGAATAGCAGGCACCGATCCAATTTCGCGATCAACAGCTTCGTCAGTAAACAGACCACCATCGACAGTCGTATGCGTGATCTTAGGATTTAGAACTGCCATAATATTTAACGCTTGAACCACATCCGGGCATTTCTGACATGAAAGCGAAACAAAAGTCTCAAAATGACAATGAGTGTCTATGTTCGATATCGCTTCACGCGTTGCTGAACTGATAACCGGAGGGTGGCCACCAACTTGTAATACCGCCAAAACGAAAGACGTAAACTCATGACCTAAAGGAATCGCAGCAAAAGCAACAGCAACAGTCGAATCAAGGCGCTCAACTCGAAAGCTCGGGACTCTTCCCTCTGAGGAACCTGTTTCAAAGTGCAGTTTCCCCGAAAGAGCCGAGACTTCCGTCAAGAAAGACCGGAGTCGGAATGAATCCTCGGAATCGTCTAGCGAGGCCACGAAAACAACCTCAAAGACAAGCTTTTCTAAATGTGCTTCTAATGAATCAAGAAGATGCCGCTCTAACACGTTTTCACCGTTTTATATTTTTCCACTTAAATCGAACGATGGAGCTAATGTCTCTTCTCCTTCGTCCCAGTTAGCTGGACAAACTTCGTTAGGGTGGTCTCGCACGTACTGAGCAGCCTTAACCTTACGAAGTAACTCAGTTGCGTTACGGCCAATGCCATCAGCAGACATTTCTATAACCTGTATTACTCCGTCAGGGTCAATTACGAATGTCGCACGATCTGCCAGGCCATCCTCTTCGATCATTACGTCAAAGGAGCGACAAAGGGCTCCAGTTGGGTCTCCCATCATTGGGAAAGCTACTTTCCCAACTTTGTCGGAAGATCCGTGCCAAGCCTTGTGAGTGTGATGCGTATCCGTTGAGACCGAATAGATCTCAACACCCATTGACTTGAATTGATTATACTTCTCCGCTAAATCTTCTAGCTCTGTTGGGCACACGAAAGTAAAGTCGGCTGGGTAGAAAAACAAGACAGACCAATTATTTACAAGATTCTCCTGAGAGATATCTACAAATTCATTTTCATAAAATGCCTTCGCTGTGAACGGTTGAACAGTAGAACCAATGAGTGACATCAAAGTGCCTTTCTTGTACTTTTTTTCTGCCAGGTGGTACAGAAATATTCAAAACATGAATAGGCATGCCGAACATTACTAGTTAGGCAACCTAATCTTTATCGGACTTTCGCAATGATATCGAATCTCCAACTTTTAACCTATCGCCGGATTATGAACTTGCGAACAATAATATTGACAGGGCAGGCAATTCAAAGAGAAGGCGCGAACAAATACCTTTTGGAAAGCAATGTTGACGATAAGGCCAGCACTCCAATTCTCTACTTCCTTGACAGCAACACAAAATTAGGGCCAGTCCGTGCAACAATGAGAAAGTAATCAGGTTCTAGCTTTCTGGGGACCACCAGTCTCAAAACCCTTCAGAAACATGTATTGAAATTAATGTGAATTCCCTGCACCATATACGCATGCTGAAACTTTGATAAACCTCGACTACGAAATGATATGTCATGTCAAGCCCGAGCAAGTTGCCTCAAACCGATCCTATCTACAACGCGGATCGAGACAGCGATTTGAGTCAACCCTGGGACAATCAACCCCCGTCGACGTCATCACCCTTAGGCGCATAGTTTCCGGTCTTAGACGCAGCATCACACCGACCGTGAAGGTTGAGGCGGAGGTCGCGGCGGAGGTCGTCGAGGCGGTCGCGGAAGTCGAGGCTGTAGAGACGATCGAGGAGGTCCAGTTCGACGCGGTCGAGGAATTCGCAGTCGGCTCTACTAGGAACGTCAGACGCATGCAACCCTGGCGCGCCGTTTTTTACGAGGCTTTCGACCTGAGCGTCCTCGTCTGAACCGCATCCAGTAGCGCTGAACATAGATGTGGCCAAAAAGGTCATAGCCAAAAGGGTTCGCTTCACATCAGTAAAGCTATCCGCTCCTATCTACAACGCAGATAAAAAGTGCGTTAAGTCAGCCCTGGGACAATCAATTTTTAGCGTTATCGAGTAGGTGGTCCAAGTCATCAATTTCGTCGTCGATACAGAGGTCCTTGTCACTGTAAAGGTCATCTGCAAAACTCCAGGTAGCTTGGCTATTTAATACCTTGACACACCCGCTCTTGTCTGCACGACGCTAGAGCGGGTGTGTCAAAGTTTTCTTTGGAAATCTGTTCCTTCAGTGCAGAATTCGATTTAGTGTCGAGATTAAGAAGAGCCCAAGATACCTAAGGCTTACGTATTAGGATCCTAAAAATTACTGACCTGAATGCTATTAGTCCACATCTGGAAGCTTTAGAAAAACAGTAACTGATCATAGAGGCAGCTACTTAGTTCGAGGAGGCAAATAGCACTACACAGCGGGGAGCCTGAACCCAGTGGCAGTAGTCTTGGAATTTCCGAATCGTGACGCTGCGATTACCTGGAAAAATCTTATGGCCACCAAAATATTTTAAGCTTCAGACCTAATAACTCTGAAGGCCCTCTAATTATCTGCGACGGCGTCAAGCTTTGAAAATCCAATTGGCCTAGCGAACAATCTAGAGAGCAACTACCGAAACATTTTCGAGAACTGCTGAACTTCAGGGCACTCTCAAGGCAATACTGTCAGAATACGTACATGTACGACTCCATAAACACGATTGACGGCCTACTACGAAGCGCCGCTCTAGAGCGAAACGACGAAGT
>CAJQGN010000084.1 GCA_905477545.1 uncultured Acidimicrobiales bacterium
GTACCAAAGATTTATTAGATATAAAGCCTGACTTGGTAATTGGCCTACTTTCCGGTTACGGAGAAGTAGGCGAGGAGATTAATCGTCCCGGATATGACGTGACCGCTTTTTTCTCTCGCTCGGGTGTCTTTGGCGGCGGAACTGCTCCAGGCGGTCCACCTCCTCACGCCAGGCCTGGGTCCGGTGATCACACAACCTCTATAGCGTTATTCGGTGCTGTTATGGCTGGCCTTCGTTCTAGAGACATGACTGGAGAAGGCCAAATCGTCGAGGCATCACTTTTGAGAACAGCCACATGGACGATCAGCCTTGACCTTGTCACATCTCTTATTGACGAGCAACCTGCATACGACCGGCCGAGAGATAATGCTTTATCTGCCATGCTTGAAGCCTTTGAGGCGGCAGATGGTAGGTGGCTCCAATTCGCGATGCCTGATACCGGCGATGCTTGGGTCAGATTTTGTAAGGCCTTAGACCGAGAAGATTTACTTTCTAACCAAGATTTCTCGACTGGTCGTTTGAGATATAGAAACATGACTAGCCTCCTCAGCGCAGTTGATGAAACAATTGGTGCGATGCCTTCCACTTACTGGATGCCGAGGCTTGACGAATATCGGTGTATCTGGGCACCTATAAATGACTCCGTTTCAGCTACAAAAGACCCTCAGGTTCGAGCAACTGGAGCATTCGAAGTTATCGACCACCCACTAGTAGGATCATTTGAAACCGTAGCTGCACCATTCAGAATGCATAACGCGCCTGATGTTGGCGTTCGCGGACCTGCTCCCGAAAAAGGAGAACATACTAACTCAGTCTTAAATAAGTTACTGGACTTAACTGATGAGCACTTGGCTGACTTAGAATCTGACGGAATTATCGGTCGAGGCCAGCCCACCGACTAATATAAAAATGTGACCGAGCTCCTCTATCAATCCGGATTCGGAAACCATTTCCAGACAGAGGCTCTGGCAGGATCACTGCCAAGAGGCCAAAATTCTCCTCAAAAAGGAAACCACGGCCTGTACACAGAACAGTTAAGTGGTTCGGCGTTCACGGCTCCTCGAGAGGAGCAGCGTCGCTCTTGGCTGTACCGTATAAGACCATCTGTTCAACATCTAAAAAATCTCGTTGAAACAAATTTGGACCTAATTAAAACTGGCCCGGACATTTCTAATTTTTCAATAGCGTCACCATTGCGCTGGGACCCGTTCCCCCAAATTTCAGATCGTTCTGATTGGCTCTCGGGCCTATCTACCATTGCCACTAACGGAAATGCCGCACTTCAACTAGGAGGCGCAGTACATCATTACGTTGCAGCGCTGTCTATGGTCGACACCGTTTTCGTTAACACTGATGGTGAACTTATGTTTGTTCCTTATGAGGGGGCGCTACTAATAAAAAGCGAAATGGGAGATCTTGAGGTTTCTCCTGGGGACCTGGCGGTCATACCACGTGGAGTAAAATTTTCTGTGGACTTGGCCACTTCACATACTCGAGGCTACGTATGTGAAAACTACGGAGAAGCTTTTCGTTTACCCGAATCTGGTCTCATGGGTATTAACACGAATGCCTCAGCAAGGGACTTTGAATTTCCAGTAGCTTCTTTCGATAATACAGAGCGCCCAACTCGAATTGTCACCAAAATGAATGGGAAGTTTTTCGAAACCGAAATTCCTCATTCGCCTCTTGACGTGGTCGCTTGGCACGGCAACTTGGCTCCATACAGATACGAGTTGCGAAACTTTTCAGCAATAGGACCGACGGTTTTTGATCACCCTGATCCTTCTATTTGGACACTCTTGTCCTCACCTTCGGAAAAGATCGGAACCGCCAACATCGACTTTATTTTATTTCGCGAGCAGTGGAGAGTCGCTGAAAATACTTTCCGGCCTCCATGGTTTCATTCCAATGTAATGAGTGAACTAATGGGACTAATAGAGGGTATCTATGATGCTAAAGCTCAAGGCTTTCGTCCTGGAGGGGTCTCTCTCCACAATTCTTTTGTTCCTCATGGGCCAGACAGCGAAGCGTTCCAGAAAGCTTCTAACTCAGAGCTAAAACCTGAAAAGGGACACAATTCATTAGCAGTAATGTGGGAGTCTCGTTACCGTTGGCAGCCAACTACCTGGGCAATGGGGCTCACGGAATTGCAACCTGACTATTCGGAACGTTGGAGTGGGCTACCTAAGAAATTTATTTAGGCTAAGCACCTGACTGAGCGCTGATAGGCCAATCGCGATAGAAAGATTCTGCATTTTCTCTATCGGAGCTACAGGCATCTGATGTATCAGTTAAGAACCCTGAATCTCAGGCAGGTATCTTAGGCAAAATAAAGTCGTCTGCCGTCACGTCTTTTGCTGCGCTCGGTGGTTAATTCAACTTTGAAACCCAAGAATTTTTTGATAGGACCTAGTTTGTAGCAAGTTGAGCTATAACAACATCGGCTACCTCTCGGGGAGATAAATGGTCAGTAGGAACGTCGCGGTAACGACCATAACCTTTGTTTCTTGCTTGAAGTAAAAGTTTTATTTGCACCGCTGCGTCGTCTCCCGCTAAGAGTGGTCGAGCACCTGCTTGTCCATTTTCATTAACTCGTTTCAAGATTTCCGAAGCACTTGCGCTTAAACAAAATATTTCCGAAACCGGTTCAAGAAATGCGACACAGTCAGGATCTAACATCAACCCACCGCCAGTAGATATCACAAGTCGAGACCGCTTACTAAGAACACCCGAAATCTCCCGTTCAAGTTTTCTAAAAGCCGACTCACCATTTTCCTCAAAAAATGTTGAAATTGGCCCATGGACTAACGTTATTGCCTCATCCGTGTCTATGAACTCGTACCCGAGGTCTTCGGCAATAATCTGACCGACGGTACTTTTACCTGTTCCCATAAAACCAGTCAAAACAATATTAGACCGTCTTTTAATCACTTCTTTAGAATATGGGAACTGCGTCGCTCTTAGGACTTATATGTCCACTAAACATGCTCTAAGCGGATCTCATTAGGGAATAACCAATGACTTTTATCGAATATTTGGTTGCACTTTTACTTCTCATCATCGGTTGCACAGTCCAAGCTTGCCTTGGAATAGGTGCAGGTTTGATAGCGGGGCCAGTTCTAGTTGCAATCGAACCTGAATTACTTCCAGGGCCGATGCTTTGCATGTCAATGGTAGTAAGTATTCGAAACACGATCGGTGACTGGCATGAAACTGATTCAGTTGGTTGGCGACGAGCGGTTATTGGTGCACCGGTAGGAATCGCATTCGGTTTGATTCTGTTATCGAAACTTAGCGAATCTGCTCTTACGGTCGCAATAAGCCTCTTCGTAATAGGCGCTGTCGTAATTCAGCTAATTGGGATTCGTCTGCCGAAAGGAAGAGGAATTCAATACTTGGCTGGCGCCGCTACTGCTTTTTCAGCAACTGTTGCGGCCATCCCTGGACCTGTTTTCGCCATTTTCTATGGCCATCGGAAACCTGGCACTATGAGAGGTACTGTGGCACGGTTGATGCTGTTGCTAGCTCCTATGATTATCATTCCACTGATTATTTCTGGCGCTTTCGGGTGGTACCATACGCGCCTTAGCTTATTTCTTCTCCCAAGCGCCTTCATTGGTTTGGCTTTTGGCGCCAAGCTTCGCCCTCATTTAAATGGTAAGTGGTTCAGAACAGCAATTCTTGGGGTAGCTTCAGTGAGCGCCTTGGGGATGATCTTCAGAGAGCTTGTTTGAAGTTCTAATGCTAGAGCCTTCCTTGCAGTCTTTCTTCTAGCTCTTCCTCACCTCAATATCCAATCAGAACTCCCTGGCGCGCTACTAAACCCGGGATAGAGGTCCTCTATAAAATAGGTTATTAATCGGTGGAATCATGTCGTCTATGACTAAACCACTCAAAGAGTTCTTCGTAAAGTTCCGCATACAGCAACTTGAGCAAAGGCGCCCTTAAATCTGACTTCCCTACCTGCCAGTGCATCAATGTGCGGTGTCTCAAATGAAAGATGCCTAAAAGAACTCATGGCTTCCCATCGATGCTAATCACACATAATGAATATAATATTTTCTACTACTTTGTTGTGCTCTCTGGAAGTTTCAGCAGCACAATTAGTGTCTATTTCAGTCGCGATAAACTACTAAGTCCGGCGTAAGTTCTTTGACTGAACCGATCCCATTTAAGACCATTGTCCTGCGAACTCCTTCGGCTAAGAAATTCAAGACCCAGTCCACGCCTGGCTCACCAGCAGCACCAAGAGCATAAAAATAGGCTCGCCCTACCATGCAAGCGTTGGCTCCCAAAGCAACTGCTTTGACTATGTCACTTCCTCTTCTAATTCCTCCATCACACACGATTTCAGTTTTACCCGCTATCGCCTGAGCAACCGGAGCTACAAGCTCAATTGGTGGAGGTGAACCGTCTAGCTGCCTGCCTCCATGGTTTGAGAGAATCAAAGCGTCAATATTTAAGTCAGCAGCGATAACCGCATCTTCTACAGTTTGAATCCCTTTTACCATTACCTTTCCTGACCAATTTTCTCTAAACCACTCGACGTCTTTCCATGAAAGCGCTGGGTCAAATTGGCTATTTATGTAGTCAGATAAAGTTACTGGACTTGAGCCATCTCCAACACTCTTGCCGGTCACATTCGCAAATTGAATCGGTTCAGCTCGAATGAAATCCCAAGTCCAAGAAGGGTTTCGGATTCCATCTAGAATGGTGTCTAGGCCAATCTTCGGGGGAAGACTGAAACCGCGCCGCACATCACGTTCACGTCTCCCTAGTTCTGCTGTGTCTACGGTAATCATGATGCCTTCGTAACCGACTGCCTCAGCACGGTCAAGCATCTCTTTCAGCAACGTTTTATCTCTCCAAACATAGACTTGGAAAAATTTTGTGCCTGAATTTACGTCCGCTATTTCTTCGATAGAGCGAGTACCCATTGTTGATAATGAATAGGGTAATCCTGCTTTTTCGGCTGCACGCGCCACTGCAAGTTCCCCTTGTGAATGAGCGATTCGCCCAAAACCGGTCGGAGCAAGAATGAGAGGTATTGGCAGATGCTTGCCTAAGAAGGTAGTTGACGTGTCAATAGTCGCTACGTCACGTAACACTCTTGGGCGAAAACCGTAATTACTGAAAGAGGAAACATTTAGTCCGGCAGTGACTTCGTCTTCAGCAGCACCATCGATATAGTCAAACACTCCTCCGGGTAAGCGTTGTTGAGCCATCCGCCGAAGATCAGAGACGTCTGCAACTCTATTCAGTCGCCTTTTTATTGTATTTTTTTCAAATTTTCTAAACCGTATTACTGAGCGAAGTGTCGAATAAATACCCAATAGATCACCTTTCGGTTCGTGTATCTCATTTACGACTCTAGAATCTGGTGGAGTGAGCCTCTACCAAGTACAAAAGTTTCTTTTCGAATTAAATCGAGATTCGTCTAATCAGCAAAGTTATCGCGAAGATCCGCGCTCAGCTTTATCTGCATTCGATCTGACACCAGAAGAAAGAAGCGCATTGATGAAACCGGATATTGGGCTTCTTTTTCATTTTGGCGTTAATGGCCAAATACTGATGCATTTCGCAGCTTTTCATAAGATTGAGTGGCAAGACTATTTACAGAGAATGCGTGATGGCATTCAGATACACGGCCCCGTGCGCGAGGGTGTATATGCGGTCACTGGGTACGAGGGAGTACCTGCACATGAGCAGCGCCTTAGTCGATCAGAATAAGCCCTAGGAAGGCAAGAAACGTGACATTAGTATTTGCGGGAGTCTGTAGCCATGCTCCGGGGATAGTAGGCAGGGCACATCTAGCCGAAGAGGTCGCTAAAGAACGTCTTTACAAGGCGTTCGACAGCATGAGAGAAAGACTCGAAGACTCTCGACCTGATGTGCTCGTCGTTGTCGCTGCCGAACATTTCGCTAATTTTTTTATGAATAATATGCCCTCTTTCGCTATCGGGATGGCGGAAAGCTATGAGGGGCCAATTGAGGATCCTGAATGGCTTGGGATTCCCCATACTCGAATTCCCGGTGCACGTTCTGTTTCAGAATCGTTGATTAACGAGGTTATGCAAGGCGCAGATATTAGTTATGCAGAAGAATGGAAATTTGATCACGGGATTATGGTCCCGCTTCATTTCCTTACACCCAATTTTAATCTCCCTGTTATTCCTGCAAATATTAACTGTCAAGGGCCGCCTTTAGCTCCCCTGCATAGGGTCTGGGCTTTTGGGGAAGCTCTCGGAGCGGCGATACAAAAATTACCAGAGCGTGTAGCGCTGATTGGTACCGGTGGAATAAGCCACTGGCCAGCAACTCCTGATAGCGGTAAAATTAATGAGAAGTGGGACCGCAATTTCCTTGACCAGTGGAGCCGGTGCGACAAAGAAGCGATGCTGACATACACCGACAAAGACTCGTATTTAGATGCCGGACAGGGGGCTTTTGAGATTCGAACTTTCATGACAATTTCGGCTGCCACTGGTTTGCCTGGCACTATTCATTTTTATGAACCGATACCGATTTTCGCTGTCGGGTGCACAATCGCAACAATTGACCTACCAATCGTTAACACTTAACAGATTACGCTGGAATGTGAAACGCTAAAGTGAAAGCACAACCACATTAATTATGACTACAACCGAAGAGCTTCTCGAACGTTACTACGCTGTTATGCCATCTTTCGTCCGTCCATTGTACGAGAACCCAATTTCAATTGAGCGGGGGGAAGGTAGCTACGTCTGGGATTTAGAAGACAATCGATACCTCGATTTCTTCGGCGGGATTCTTACCACAATGATTGGACACAGCACAGATGAAGTAGTTGCTGCAGTTCAGAAGCAAGCTGCCAAAGTTATGCACACCTCAACGCTGTACCTAAACGAGGAGATGATCGCTTTCGCCGAAGAAATTGCTTCGGTCTCAGGAATTCCTGATGCAAGAGTTCTCTTCACTACTTCAGGAACGGAAGCAAACGACACAGCTATTCTTCTAGCCACCAACTATCGAAAAACTAATCAACTTCTAGCGATGCGCAATAGTTACCACGGGCGCTCTCTTACTTCGCAGGCGGTGACATCACATAAAAGTTGGCTGACCAGTAGTTTTAGTGGGCTCGATGTTCACTTTGTTCAAGGCCCGTACAAGCTAAGGAGCCCGTTTGGAAACCTGGATGACGAGGGCTACACACAGGCATGCGTGTCAGATCTGATACAACTCATTGACATGACTGATGCTTCTGGATTCGCTGCACTCATAGCGGAACCTATTCAAGGTGTAGGGGGGTTTGCCACGCCTCCTGACGGATTTTTCGGTGCAATGCACAAGGTTTTGGATGCCAACGGCATTCTGTTCATCAGTGATGAAGTTCAAACAGGATGGGGGCGCACTGGAGATCATTTCTGGGGTTACCAAGCTCACGGAATTGTTCCAGATATTTTAACTTTTGCTAAGGGAGTCGGGAACGGGATAACTCTCGCAGGATGCGTCGCGCGTGCTGACGTCATGAATGCTATCGACCGCACTTCTTTTACAACTTTTGGAGGGAATCCTTTATCTGTAGCTGCTGGACGCGCCACACTTAAATACGTTTTAGATCATGACCTTCAAAGCAACGCTGCTGCCCGGGGTCTTCAAATGGCTCAACGGCTCCAAAAAATTATTGATGACACTGAATGGATTGCTGAATTAAGAGGCAAAGGCCTCATGCTAGGGATTGAATGCGTACATCCTGGCGGCATAGAGCCGAATCCTAATGCAGCTAGCGCTTTAATCGAGGGTTGTAAATCTCGTGGGCTATTAGTTGGCAAAGGTGGCTTGTATGGAAACGTAATTCGTTTAACTCCAATGCTCAATGTCAGCGAGAAAGAAGTTGATGAGGGTTGCGCTGTAATTGCAGAAACAATTCAGTCGATTAGCGGCTAAGTCCTTCAAGATAAGTTTCGATAATCGTTACGAGGCTTTCGTCGCTATCGAAACCTAAAGTTCGTGATCTCAAGTCATTCCACAAGGATGGCCAACTAGCGACTACTTTTTCTATTCGAGAGTCAGCTAATTGGGTGACTAATGATGAGACCTCTGTTCCACACAAGCTCTCCAACGTCGACAACATCTCTCGAACCGTCACTTTCAACCCGGGCAAATTTACCGCCTTATCTGGACCTAATAACGCTCCTGGGAGTTCAGCTAGGTGACACAAACCTGCTACAGCGGTTTCCGGTGAAATGACCACGAGCTCAGTTGACATTTCCACGGGAATGACACTTTTTTTTCCAGCTAATGGTTCGCGGAACATACCCGATGCGAAACTTGAAGCAGCAGCATTAGCAACTCCAGGGCGAATGATAACTGTCGGCAAACGAGCAGTTCGACCGTCAATATGTCCCTTTCTTGTCGCATCATTAACGAGTAACTCCCCCACTGCTTTAGTCATGCCGTAGGTAGAACTTGGGGCATGTTTTGTTAGGTCGCCAACCTCTGACCTTGCTTGTTCTCCTCCAAAAACTGCGACGCTGCTACAAAAGATTAGTCGATGAGTAAAATTACTCTCGCGACACGATTTTAATAGGTTCATTAATCCCAGCACATTTTGCTCGACTGCATTCTCCCAATTTTCCTCAGCTGCGGCGCTAACAACTGAAGCAAGATGGTAAATAAGACAAGGTCCTTCTCTAAGAAGATCGACATCGAAACCGTCTGTTGCTATGTCACATTTAATAGATTGACATTTATCGAGATGCAACTCTTGGAGATCAATTACTATTATCTCTGCGTTGTCTTTTCTCTTATATACCTCGACGAGGCGGCTGCCTAGAAAACCACCACCACCAGTAATAATTACCCGCACTTTGTTTCCCTAACTATGAGTTACGTACCGTTCATCGATTTAGGCGCAATCTGATCGGACTCAATCAAATTTTATAGAAACCTTTAGCGCTTCATCTTCGTGAGGATCATGCGCTAGAGCAAATGCTTCTCCTATCTCCTCAATATTAAAAACGTGACTTAACAAGCTCTCTACATCAATATGACCCTTAGAAATTAGATCTAAAGCCGCACGAAATGAAGTTGCTTGTGGTTCGTCTTGGGCGCCATAAATACTTGAAGCTCGTAACCGTTTACGAAAAAATTTGTGAAATCGCATATCGATATCGTGGTCTACGCTTGGTAAACCGAACCAAATTATCTCACCATCAGCCCTGACCAAGTCAACAGACTCTCGAAAAGTTTCGGCTCGACCAACAGCTTCGACGACATAGTCAGCACCTTTTCCTTTTGTAGAGTCTTTAACCGCTTCGTGTAAATTGCCGTTTCGTATATCAATACACATGTCGGCGCCATAGCTGGCTGCAACTTTTAAGCGCGCCGGAGAAATATCTGAAACAATTACGTTTTTCGCACCTGCAGTTTTCAATAGGTGTGTCCAGAACAAACCAGCTGAGCCTTGTCCCATCACTACCACGGTTTCGCCGGCTACATCTCGTTGGCACTTTCGCATAGCGTAAATAACTGTCCCAAGCTGTTGCGCCATCAACAAATGTGATCTAGGCAGCTCGGTATCAGGTAACGGAACACAGTATTGAGCTTCTACTCGTTGATACTCATTGAAACACTCCCCTACAGGCGGATTAGGGAAAGTAAGAACTTGTTCTCCCTCAAGGAGCCCTGAAACTTTGCTTTCAACTATTTCACCTATTCCTTCATGCCCGGGATAACCGTGTGGGCAGGGAAGCGAATGAGTGACTCCTGCACCCATCATGACGACATGCAAGTCGCTACCACATATTGAAGCCATCTCACTTCGAATCAATACCTGTCCATCTCTGATCGACGGAATCTCAATTTCTTCGCATTCCATTCTTCCTATTTCAATCATTCTCCCAGCGCGCATCGTGTCCATAAGGCAAACCTTAGATCTTGTTCGCTTATTCTTGCTCGAAGAAAGCGATAACCCACTGAAATCTTCGAGGCTTCTGTTGGGATCTATGGCGCTCTGGGCTCTTACAATTAAGAAGGTTCTAAAAAGTAACCGGTACCCTAACTGATATGCCCAGCCCAAAATCAGCGCGAATCTTTCGTGGCTGGATTGTCTTAGCAGGTCTTTTTATTCTCCTGACTGTGAGCGCCGGATTTGCTTTTTATGCTCAAGGAATTTTTCTTGATGCCCTTGTTCGAGAGCAAGGATTTAGCGTTGGCATGGCAGGGGCGGGAACAGGAACTTTCTTTGTTTCGTCCGGAATAGCCGGATATTTCGCTGGTGGGCTAATCAGCAAATATGACGCTAGGTCGGTAATGACCGTGGGCGCTTTTATCGGTGCGGGAGGGCTCGCACTAATAGCCCAAATTAGTACTGAGTGGCAGATGTTTCCCGTTATGGCAATATTCGGGACAGGTTTTGCTCTAACGAGCCTGGTACCAACCTCCAGCATCGTCACACGATGGTTTCACCGGCAGCGTTCCGTAGCCCTTTCCATAGCGTCCAGCGGACTTTCTCTTGGAGGTATACTTATAAGCCCTCTGATCGCCAGTGCCATTGACGAAGATGGTCTCATCACCTGGGCACCTCGTCTAGGTTTCTATTTTCTGATTAGTTTGCTCCCTGCGATTTGGCTATTAGTAAAACCATCTCCGGAGGCAATGGGACTTTATCCAGATGGAGACGAGCCGGCGAACAACAAGACATCTGCAAGCCAAAAATTGCCCGGCGTAGATTTTGCGACAGCTACACGGTCTCGGTATTTTATTCTGATTTCGCTTTCTTTTATTCTTATCATGTCGGCACAAGTAGGAGCCATTCAACACATTTTTAAGCTTACGAAAGATCGATTCGACATAGAAACTGCTCAATTGACTCTCATGGTTCTAAGCGGTACTAGCGTTGTCGCTCGAATTCTTGGTGGCATTGCTGCAATGCGAATCTCGCTGAGTCGGTTAACGGGCTGTCTCGTTGGCGTTCAAACTATTGGAATCTCTCTTATTGCTATAGACGCAAATTCATCAGTAGTTTCACTCGCGGGCGTTGTGGTTCTCGGCAGCGCCATGGGCAATCTACTAATGCTTCATCCATTACTCCTGGCTGATGTTTTTGGAATTCGCGATTATCCAAGAATCTACGGTTTGGGATCTCTTCTAATGGTTTTTGGAGTCGGAAGTGGGCCCTTTTTGGTTGGTGTAATACGTGACGTGTGGGATTACCAAACGGCGTTTTTAGTAATGACAGTCTTAGCTTTTTTGGGTTTACTAATTTTTCTCATGGCCAAACCCCCCACCGACCTTATGTCTTTACCTTCCTCCTCGAGTAGTTCTTTCGACGTTCCAAGCAATACTCACAGACCTTTTATCTTCCTAGTTGAACCCTTGAAGGCCAGTAAGGCCAAATCCAAAACTTCCTAATCTTCAGGCAACGAATTGAGAAACCGGCCCACGCTAATTGGGATTCTGCTTTTCCCCAGAGATCAGATAAGCCCGGCTTTGCATAAGATCAGTCATCAACGATGAGATACAGGGGATAGGGATTACTCAACTTAACGATTTATTGAAGCGTCTAAAGTTGAGGTCCGGTACGCGCCGCTGCGAGAGGTTTGCCTGTTTAAATTAGTTTGCTAGTTAGAGTCGCGAACCAATTAATTGCGCTGCCACAGCTACTCCAGATGAACCGATTGGCGCACCCATTGATCCAAGGCATGCTTCTATTGCGCCAATAGTGCCGAGTACCATGTGAGGATTCAAGTGGCCCATGTGTCCAATTCGAATCGAACGGTCCGCAAGTTCTCCTAAGCCCAGACCTAACGTCACTCCTGCTTTTTCTTCACTTAAACGACGTAATTCTTTGGGATTCACGCTGCCTGTAAGAACCGTTGTTACTGCATTAGACCGATCGCTCTGCTGCTTAACGTTTAACTCCATACCTTCTGACACAGCCCAAGCATCTACTGCCAGACGAACAGATTCTGCAAGTACTTCATGCCGACCCCACGCATTCTCCAAACCCTCTTCGAAGATCATGTCTAATGCTTCTCTCAAAGCCCAAATATGTTGGATTGGGGGTGTTCCACAATATATTTTATAATGCTCGACAGGGTTCATTCGAGAAGTCCAATCGAAATAACCCGTTCTCAAATTTGCATTTGCATGCGCCGTCAGAGCTTTTGCACTAGCAAACACAAACCCTAACCCAGGCGGCACCATTAACCCTTTCTGAGTGGCCGCAACAGTTATATCCACTCCCCATTCATCCATTTCAAACTTTTCGCAGCCAAGAGAAGCAATACAATCAACCATGAATAGAGCTGGGTGTCCTGCAGAATCAATAGCTTTTCTAAGTTCTTGAATATCGTTCCGTACAGAGCTAGCAGTATCTACTTGCACTACCAGAATAGCTGCTATCTCATGCTTCGTATCTCCTTTCAATCTTTCCTCCAACGCCGCTGGGTCTACCGGATCTGAATCATTCCCGCGTAAATGTTCGCAAACCACGCCGCTAACAGACGCCATTTCTCCCCAGTTGATAGCAAATCTTCCTGATTCCAAGATCAAGACACGATCTCCGCGCGAGAGAGTGTTGCTTATGGCCATTTCCCAGGCTCCATGGCCATTTGAAACTGAGATGAATACAGAATTGGAGGTGCGAGCGATCTTAGGTAAATCCTCCAACAAGCTAATAGAAATGTCTATTAGGGACCCTTCGTATATGTTTGGCATCGGTTGGTGCATCGCTGCGAGGACTCGGTCAGGAATAACAGACGGTCCAGGGATCGAAACCATCGGGCGACCGTGGTTGAGGGACATGAAGACTCCCATTCTTAATGGCTGAAAATTTAGCCGTACAGGAAATGCTAGAGGAGACTCCTCCATAACGCTCTGGGCTTTTACAGTGGATAGAATGATATTTATACTTCGGGTGTGATCCTTGGGGGAATTGGCCATGAATACCGATGCACTACTTCACTCTTTCAGCTTGCCTTCAAAAGCTGAAAGAGATTTTATACAACTAGTGTCCGCTAAAGATTGCACTCTCGTTGATGTGAATGGGAAGAAGTATTTAGACGCACTAGCTAGCCTGTGGCTCTGCCAAATTGGGCATGGAAATGAAGTCGTGATTAGCGCTATCAAAGGACAGCTAGACCTTCTTCAGACTTACAATATCTTTGATCCATTCACTAATGGTCCTGCTGCTGAAGCTGCCGAGAAAATTAGGAGCCTCTCACCGCACCCTGATGGGCGGGTATTCTTGGGTTGCTCGGGCTCTGAAGCGATCGATACCGTAATAAAATTTGCCCGTCTCTTTCAACAACGGCGAGGTCAGAGCGATCGGCAAATTATTGTTCGTCGAGCTTCTGGGTACCACGGCGTCAATATCGGCGGTACCAGTGTCCAAGGCATCGAAGGCAACCGGGTCGGATGGGGCGATTTACTTCCACACGTAATTGAAATACCAAACGATGATATTGAGCCCGCAGCTCGACTTTTTGCTGAACACGGAGACAAAATAGCTGCGGTTATTAGCGAACCGGTTCAGGGAGCAGGTGGCGTAATTCCGCCACCTGATGGTTACTTGGATGGATTGCGTCGCTTGTGCACAGACAACGGAGCCCTCTTGATTTTTGATGAAGTGATCTCCGGTTTTGGAAGAACTGGCGAATGGTTTGCAGCTCAAACGTACAAAGTTACTCCTGACCTCATAACTTTCGCAAAGGGAGTCACTTCAGGATACTTACCATTATCTGGCGTCATTATTTCTCGCGAGTTAGCCGACGAACTTGAAAATGATGACTACGGCAAATTAATGCATGGATACACCTACTCAGGTCACCCAACAGCTGCAGCTGCCGCACTTGCAAATATTGGTGTTATCGAATCTGGTGGGCTACTGCAAGAAGCACACCGCATCGGAGAAAAAATGGAGGCCGGGCTTAAAGCCCTCGCTGGAGACGGAATGATTAAGAGTTACCGCGGAATTGGTGGCATATGGGCCTGCGAGCTTGGCTGGAGCGGGTTAGAAGCATCTCGTGCCATGGTAGATAAAGGCGTAGTTTGCAGAGGCATTGGCGAGGCTCTAGCTTTTTGTCCACCATTGATAATTACCGATAGCGAAATTGGAACGATATTTGACAGATTAGATGAAGTGCTACGCGAGCACTAGCTCAATCTTGACCGTGCGGCTTTTCAGCAATCCGTTCATGGTGGTGAATAACTTCGTCTATCACAAAACGAAGAAACTTTTCGGAAAATTCAGGATCTAACCCTGCTTCTTCGGCTAACCCACGCAAGCGCTTAATCTGACTGCTCTCCCGACTAACATCAGCAGGGGCAAGACCTTTAGCTGCTTTATATTGACCTACTGCTTGAGTTATTCGGAATCGCTCAGCAAGAATGTGTATTAAGGCCGCATCGATATTGTCTATACTTCTCCGGTACTCCACTAGTTTTTCGTCGCTCATCAAGACTTCCGCTCATCTAAAGATTCATCGTGGACAAGATTATCTTCAGAAACCTATACTCATCCTATTTTTAGGATAATCGAGTGATAGCAATGGACTCGTGACAAAATCTACTATTAGGTTTGCCGGACCAAAAGACGCAAAACAGATTCACAACTTTATTTGTCAACTAGCTAGTTTCGAACGTGAACCTGATGCAGTTCTGGTTACTCCAGCAATACTTGCCGAGCAGCTTTCCTCTGATTCTCCGCCTTTTGAATGTCTTTTCATCGAATCGGATGAAGAGGTACTGGGTTTCGCACTTTTTTTCCACAACTATTCGACTTGGCGCGGCGCTAAAGGCATTCATCTAGAAGATCTTTTTGTTGCAGAAAAAAATCGAGGTAGAGGACTCGGTAAACAACTCCTGGAAGCTCTTGCAAGGATCGCAAAGGAACGCCACTGCCCAAGACTCGAATGGCAGGTCCTTGATTGGAACGAATCTGCCATAATTTTTTATGAATCGATTGGCGCTGAAATATTGCGTGAATGGTTGCCTTGCAGACTTGAAGGTGATTCTCTCAACCTCATTGCCTCATTAGGGGTTACTGTAAAAGAATTATGAGCGACACATACAACCTCAGAGGCAAGGTGGCGATCGCCGGAGTTGGCGAAACCACCTATTACAAACACGGTCAATCTCCAGACCCGGAATTCAAATTAGTTTTAAAAGCTATTCTTGCAGCTTGCCATGACGCCGGTATTAGCCCGAAAGAAATTGATGGCTTTTGTTCATACTCCGATGATCGAAATGATCCGCCGAGGCTTGCCAACGCACTTGGTATTCCAGAACTCCGTTATTCTAATATGCAGTGGACCAGCGGGGGTGGCGGCGCTGCAGCTGCTGTCCAAAATGCCGCTGGAGCAATTATGTCTGGTTCAGCAAGAGTCGTAGTTGCTTATCGTGGCTTAGCGCAGGGCCAATTTGGAAGATTTGGTAGATCTGGCGGTTCGAAACCAGTTAGCGGCCAAGCTGCATACCTGTTGCCCTTCGG
>CAJQGN010000085.1 GCA_905477545.1 uncultured Acidimicrobiales bacterium
TCGCCGGCTATTGATGAAACAAAAAATATCAACGGCGCCTTGTCAATATTTTGTTCAGCGTCCATTGCTGCAAGAGTACGCTGATTTGGGTTGGTAACCCGTAATTGTTATTTTCTGTAAAGCTTTAATATTCGAACTGAAGGTAGTCCTGATGGAAACAGCAGAGAATTTAGTACTTGTTCAAAAACTTGATGCCATAACAGTTTTTACGCTGAATCGTACGGAGAAGCGAAATGCGTTCAACGAAGCGTTAACGGAAGCATTAGATAAGGCAATCAGTGATTTTGAAGATGATGCAAGTCAATGGGTCGGAATTCTTACAGGCGGTCCTGAGATGTTTTCTGCAGGAAGTGATATGAAAGATGGGAGCGGAAGTACGCAGCGTGGTGGAGAGTACGGTTTGATTCGCCGCACCAGATTAAAGCCACTTATAGCCGCCGCCGAGGGTCTCGCGCTTGGAGGCGGCATGGAGATCTTATTTTGTTGTGACTTAATAATCGCTTCCGAGACTCTTAGGCTTGGATTGCCGGAAGTGAAGCGAGGTCTCCTGCCTACCAGCGGAGGCTTGTTCAGAGCTCTTCGTTCGCTGCCACTTCATGTGGCTAAGGAAGTGATCTTGACGGGCGAGGAACTCTCACCAAGTCGAGCCAGAGAGGTCGGGCTTATTTCGGAACTTGTGCCTGAAGGTCAAGCTCTTGATGCAGCCTTAAAAGTTGCAGCCAAGATTGTCTCTAATTCACCGACATCTACTCAGGAAAGTTTGAAGGCGATGGAAGCGTATTTAGCGTTAAACGATGTTGACGCCTGGGGGTTAACGAAGACTGCTCGTAAAGTAGTTTTTGCTAGCGAGGATAGGGAAGAAGGGACCTCCGCATTTTTTGAACGCAGAGAGCCTTCATGGAAAGGAAGGTAGTCAAATGAGTCGTTTAGAACCTTTAGACGAAGCTCTTCTTACTTCTGATCAGAAAAGTCTGCGTGACTCAGTAGTAGGATCACGAAAAGGCCTTGGCCCAGATGTTTGGAAGTCTGGCCCATTCGGAGTTTGGCAGCACGCTCCTGATTTAGGTATGAAGGCGTTGGAACTTGGCGCTCAAGTGCGTTTCGCTACGGAGCTTGATCCTCAGATGCGGGAAGTCGCGATCTGCTGTGTTGGTGTGCATTTCAAGTCGAAATTTGAGTTCGAAGCGCATGCAGCGATCGCAATTTCGGAGGGCATTGACTCAAGCTATTTAGACGTGTTGGCGGAAGGAGGTCAACCTAGCTGGGAGCGGGAGTTAATGATCACTCAAAAATTCACTGAGGAGCTCCTGCAGAGCACTCGAGTAAGTGACTCTACCTACGGAATGATGCTCAATGTTGTGGGGTCTAAAGGACTGGTTGAATTGGTTAGCACCATCGGTTACTACTGTCTGGTCTCGCTTACTTTGAATGCCTTTCAGGTGGATCTAGCTGACTCAATGATTGATAGGTGGCCGGAAGAGACTTAAGGTATGAGCAAAATCTTAAAAGTCCATCTAAACTCACACTATGGATTTTGACGGTGAATACGGCGCTTCTACTTGGGATTGGGTTGCGGAACAGGTTGAGGCTTACGAGGGCTCCAATGGCGCTAAAGCGGCCACGCTTCGTGACACCGGGATGCCGATCATCATTATTACTACCATTGGTCACAAAAGCGGTTTAGTCCGTAAAGTGCCTCTCATGAGAGTTGAGCGTGATGGCGAGTATGCAATCATAGCTTCTAAGGGTGGGGCTCCTGAGCAACCTGGTTGGTATCATAATCTTATTGCAAATCCGAATATTCTTCTTCAAGACGGACCAGAACCGTATGAAACAGTTGTCCGCTTAGTGACGGGCGCAGAAAGAGAAGACTGGTGGGAACTCTCGGAATCTATTTTTCCTCCTTATAAAGACTACAAACAGAAAACTGATCGTGAAATACCAGTATTTATTTCTGAATCGCGTAACTAGGAAAATTCATAGTCTCGTAAGTTTTGCTAGCTAGATGATAATTGTTTGTGCGGAGCCGTTCAGCTGATCTTTCGCGAAACCAGCGGCGGTCTTGTAGCCGATCATATACTTGTCGATCTCAGAGCGTGGTATAACGTCGTCGATGTCATCGAAGATGCCTCCACATCGCTCTTCTATGATTCCTAGAATTCCGATTGGCCCTGCACCGCGATTCCTGAGTACTAGCTCGTTGATCGGGTTCAGTAATTGCTCTTCGTATGCTGCTAGAGCGTTGTTGTTGGCTCCATATTCTAGAAACTTGGCGCCTAAAACTCTCGTGTCGATAATTGCCTGACTAGCGCCGTTTGATCCAACTGGGTACATGGCATGTGCGGCATCTCCTACAAGGCCAACTCGTTTATCGACCCACATATCGATGGGGTCGCGGTCGATCATTGGATACTCATAAATTTCCTTTGCGGAGTCGATGAGATGTGGAATATTTTGCCAATCAAAGTCCCAGTCAGTAAATGCATCTTTAAACTTTGCAGCAGGAACTTGTTTATTCCAATCACCATCGGGTCGATTGGTTTTCGCATCATAGGAGAGTTCCGCTATCCAATTAATATCTGATAATCCGGTGGTGGGATCGGGTCTGTTGATTGGGTAGGAAACGAACCGTTGCTCCAGTTTCCCAACCAAAGTGAATGATGCTCCTGTTCTAATTGGCTTTGCTTGTGAAAGACCACGCCACATTACAGCACCACCCCAAATTGGGCTTCCTTCATTTGGGTGCATTCTCTTTCGAACGACACTATTGATACCATCTGCGCCAATTAGTATTGAGCCTTCATGCGTCTCCTCTGCGCCCGCCTTGTTTATTGTGTGAAGGGTGACATTGTTTTTAGACTGGTGATAGTCAATCACGCGACTATCAGTAATTATTGCGTTGGGTCCCAATCTCTTTAACGCTGCGCGGTACATCATCATTTGCAGCTTGCCTCGGTGGACCGAATATTGCGGCCAGTCATAACCGGCTAAGAGACCACGAGGTTCTGCCCAGACGTCATTTCCGTTCCGACCGACTAATGCCCATTCTTCAGTTTGTATTCCTATCTGATTCAAAGACGCGGATAAGCCGAGATCGTATAACTCTCGGACAGCATTGGGTTGAAGATTGATTCCGACTCCGAGCGGCAGTATCTGATTTGCGGACTCAAATACTTTGACTGGAATACCTATTTGATGACAAGTAAGTGCCATTGCAATTCCAGCTATGCCGCCGCCGGCCACGAGAACTGTCATGACTATGAACGAGGCTTCATACTTGCCGAGCCAAAAAAATTGTAGTTTCTCTGGTTTTTCGTGACATCACAATTGACACTAGGGCAGTGACAATCACTTTGCACTTAACTAACTGGAGATTAACAACTATTGATTTTGTGTTCTCGCTTTAAGGATGGTCGCCGAATCGCAAAAGCCTTAGGGACCGATCGATACTCTTCTTTAAGAGTACTGATCTTTAAACTCCGATAATTTGTCAAGTTTAGGAATGACTGTGTCAGCTTCTGCAGGTGGGACGGTGAAAACAATGCGGTGAATGCCAGCTTCAACTAATGAATCGACCACTTCTGCCTTAGGAGGGGTGCCAAACTGTCCGAACTCGAACGATTCAGGGTCGCGTCCAGCGTCTGAAGCCATTTGTTTTAGAGTCGTGATTTGCTCAGCAAAATCGTACCTTCCACTGATTGGCATAAAGCCATCGCAGTATTCAATTATGTCGGCCATCGTTTTCGGTCCTGCGGCTCCACCTAGAATGATCGGCGGGTGAGGTTTCTGTGTTGGCTTTGGCCACTGCCAACTTGAGCTGAAATCGACGTGTTCGCCGTGATACTCGGCTTCTTCCTTCATCCATAGCTCTTTCATCGCTAGAACGTTCTCGCGCATTACGGCTCGCCGCTCCGTGAACTGAACGCCATGATGATGCAACTCTTCTTTGTTCCACCCGTAACCAATTCCGAAAAGGAAGCGGCCATTAGTTAAAGCGTCCACGGTGGCAACACTTTTAGCAAGCCAGATGGGATCTCTTTGCGGCACGAGTGTGATGCCAGTTCCCAAATTAATTTTGCTAGTCACGGCTCCGGCCATTCCTAGCGCAATGAATTGATCATGTGTGCGCCAGTATTCTTCCGGAAGGGGTGGCGCCTTTGGATTAAGGCCCCATGGCGATTCTCTACTTGTTGGAATGTGACTGTGTTCTGGAAACCATAACGACTCGAAACCCCGATCTTCGACTTCTGTCGCCAGAGTCATCGGATTGATAGCCTTGTCAGTGGGAAACATATTGATACCGAAATGAGTCATGTGATGATCATAATATCTATGGTTGCTGAGCGCACTGAGATCTCGCGCTTTAAACCGTTAGATAGGACTTTGACGGGTTTGCTTTAGACATATGTCAGAGTTACTCACGGCTAAATACAGTAATCGACATTAGTGACGCGAACTTCTTGTTAGGCGTGCCAGACTCGGGAGGTGATCGACTCTGAAAAAAACTCTCGAATAGCTGACCTTGGACTCGCGCCTTTAGGGGAGCAAGCGATTAGCTGGGCGCGTGCTCATTCGCCACTCGTAGATGGTTATTTGCGTGACAAGTTTAGCGATGGTTCACTAAAAAATCGAAGGGTCGCGGTGGTGGTTCACCTGGAAGCGAAGACTGCACTTTTAGCAGTGACTTTAGCTGATGCTGGAGCTGATGTAATAGTCGCGGGTAGTAATCCACATTCAACGCGCGACGAAATTGCTGCGGCTCTAGTAGCTCGCGGAATTGAAGTTCATTCTTCTCGAAATAGTAGTTATAGCATTTGGGAATCTGATCTTGATGCAGTGGCTTCACGTAAACCAGAATTAATAATAGATGATGGAGCCGAACTCACCATGCGAATAGTGAATGCAGGTTCAGATCATGGCATCTTAGGGGTAACTGAACAAACTACGACCGGAGTCGCCCGACTTCGACAACTTGAAGCGTTAGGTCGGGTAAGTTTTCCCGTGCTAGCAGCCAATGACGCGAAATGTAAACATCTTTTTGATAATCGCTACGGAACTGGCCAATCGACAATCCAAGCTATTTTGAATTTAACTAATATGTTGATGGCGGGTAAAAATGTAGCGATCTTTGGTTACGGCTGGGTTGGCCGGGGGATAGCAACGCATGTGCGAGCTCTCGGCGGAACTGCATGGATTGTAGAAATTGACCCAGTCAAGGCCCTCGAAGCACTCATGGATGGGCATCAAGTAGCTGCGGCAGCAGACGCTATACCCAAGGCTGACTTTGTGTTGACTGCCACTGGTGGGATCAAAGCCGTAGGAGCTAAGCACTTTGAGATAATGAAGCAAGGCGTGATCTTGGCAAATGCCGGACATCATGATTTAGAGATTGATGTGGATTGGTTAAAAAATAAAAGTGAGATGATCAGAGAAGTACGAGAAGGAATAGACCGTTACGAAATTGAGGGAATAGGCCACTTTTATGTGCTAGCCAACGGCGCGTTAGTGAATATCGCTGGAGGGCTAGGACACCCGATTGAAATAATGGACTTGTCGTTTGCTGTTCAAGGTGTTGGGTGTCATGAATTAGCTAAAGGAAACTTGATGCCCGGTGTTACCGTCATTACTTCTAGCTTAGACAACGAGATAGCAGCTGCTGCATTGGCAGTGCAAGGAGTCCTGTTGGACGAAGTTTCTGCAGAGCAAACTGAGAACATTGAAGTGATGTTCGGAAAGATAGATTAATTTGTCAACTCCACATATTTCAG
>CAJQGN010000086.1 GCA_905477545.1 uncultured Acidimicrobiales bacterium
TGACGCAGACCGAGAGCAGATAGGTCTGTTAATGGCTTGAGTTGGCATGAGCTAACTCATCAAACGAGTACAGAATTAGTTGCTGCCAAAAGTATTTTTTCTTTAGTTAGATCCGATGGTATCTCATTAACTATTCAAACTAGGTCTGTGCAGTTTCGACTAACTGAGGCGTAATGACTTTTACCTAACGATCGTTTTTATTCTGACCGCAAACGCGGAATCACTTCGTGAGCGAATCTAGCAAGGGAGTCATTCATAACCGAAGGCGCTAATCCAGGAGGGCCGCCCCAAGTTACTAGATCAGTTATACCATTACTGGTAATGAGTTCTTGTAGCTCAGCTACACAATGGTCTGCATTGCCGACCGTCCATACAAGGGGATTCAACGGGATAGGAGTATCTGCAACGAGACTAGGACGTCTCGATTTTGCTGATTCTGACCTGCTTGCTATTTCTGACTTATGGTCTTGACTGGCTTTTATGAGTCCCACGTAAATATCTCGTCGATACCGCTCTGCGGCAGCTATGGGTTCCCACTCTAGTTCTGGATCATCAGTAACAAATACCCCTCTGATTAAGCCAACTCGATGATTGCTGGTGTCGCCTACCTTTTCCTTCCAGGGATCGATAGTCAATGACTTAGGTCCTTGTGGAAGTAGGTGGGTTCCAAATGTTGCTGCCCTTTTGGCTCCCGCTGGGCTGGTAGCGGCTAGCCAAAGTGGCGGTCCTCCTTCTTGGACTGGATCTGGAGTGACCCGAAGGTTTGAGAATCGATAGCGTTTACCTTCGAAATTAAATGCTTTGCCTCCCCATGCCAGCTTAAGAACCTGCAGGGCTTCTTCGGTCAGTGAAACTCGACGACTTATTGGGATATCAAATCCCTGGAATTCATGCGCCGCATAACCCATGCCCACCCCTAGCTCCATTCGGCCATTAGATATGTTGTCGAGAATTGCGAGGTCCTCAGCTAGACGAATTGGATGTCTAAACGGCAAAAGGCAGATATCGGTTGAAAATCGCATGGTGCTGGTTCTTGATGCCGCCGCCGCTGCAACAGGAACGAAGTTAGGCAAATATCCGTCGTCAATGAAGTGATGCTCGGTGAACCAGCAGAGATCCAACCCCAGTTGCTCAGCGTGTTCGATTTGCTCGAAGGTCTCGCTGTATACCTGCGGCATTGATATTTCGCTTCCCGGAGGGCAGCGAAAGTCATGAACGATGCCGAACCGTAACGGTGGAGTCATGACAGCAAGTTAACTGTATCGCCGTGTCATGTGCAGGAAATTCTAGAGGTTGTTAGCAAGTGCCTAATTAACGTTCTGCTTAGATGCAGCAGATTCTCCTTTTTGGGAAAAGTTCCTAAAGTATTTCTCGCCCTCTAAAGTAGCTTTGTGTCTAAGCATGCTCAGGACAGTCCTCGATGAAAAATGCAGATGAAGAAGAAAAGTTTTTTACCGTTCCAGTAGATGAGGTGGTACTAACAGATTCTGGATTGACTGTGCTACTCGGGGACACTCACCCCGAAGCAGACGAACTTCTTGCCGCTAATAACGGCGCAGAAATGTCGATTGGTTTTTATCCAGAGCATCGGTGTTTTGTGGCGATTGATGTTGAGGCTGAATCTGGAATGTGGAGCGATTCAAACTTAGAGTTTGGTTTAGTAGTTGAGGAAACGGTGGCGTTTATCTTGATGCGATCCCAAAACGATTTAGACTTTGAGAAAAAGTACGGGAAAATATCAGTCTCATGCCCGATTGCTCATGGAGATGAATCGGAGTTGACTCCTCTAGATGAAGCCTTTGTTAGTCCTATGACGGTGTTCCTGTGTGTAATGAATCTCGATGGGCTTGTGCAGAACTTACGGACGTTGACTACCGATGAAAACTTTACGAAAATGTATGTACAAACAATTCGAAGACTCTCTGAAGGTCACTCCTTAAACGAAGAAGAATTTATCCATAGCATTTCAACTGCTTATACTAGATATCCCAAAGACGACGACCTTTGGGATAACGCGTCAGCCGTGTGTGGGGCTGAAGATATTTGAGCGTTGAACCGGTAAAGCCGACCTTGATTACTGTGACTTGATCGAGGTTTTGACCTGTTAGCTAAATCACGCGATCGCTCCCCCCATCAACCGCTATTTGTGCACCGGTCATTTTTGAAAAAGTGGAGCCAGTAAGAGCTGTTACCAAGGCACCTATATCTGCGCTAGTAATTTCTCTTCCCAAGAGATTCCTGGTTCGATATTCGTCAGATGTCAAACCATAATTGGCTGCCCGTTCTTGGATCAGTTGATCATTCCACAAACCCGTATCAAAAACTCCATCTGGGTGGATTGTGTTTACAATGATGCCGTCATTGGCCCATTCAAGAGCAGCGACGCGCCCTAGCTGAGTGACCGCTGCTTTAGAAGCTGAATAGGCCCCAGCGTTTTTTCCTGGAGCAATAACATTTTTAGAGCCAATAAGAACGACGCGGCCACCGTTATAAGAAAGTTTCAGAAAAGGGTGACAGGCTCTCAGTAAGTTAAGGACGCCATCAAGGTTGATGTTGATTGTGTTATTCCATTCATCATCATTAATTGATGCTATCGAGGCTGATTCGCCGAATATTCCCGCGGCATTTACCAATATGTCGATGCCACCAAACCTTTGCACTGCTCTATTTATAGCTCCTTTGATTGACTTTGGATCGGTGATACTGCCGGTTATACCTAGCCAGTCGTCACCGCTAAATACAGAGTCAACATCTGAGTTTAAATCAAAGCCGATCACAGCTGCTCCCTGATCCAGCAGGGATTCACAGCAGGCTCGACCGATACCTGATGCCGCCCCTGTTACTAAGGCAACTTCACCTGCGAGGGTTGATCGGGCTCCAGCTTTTTTTAACTTAGCTTGTTCTAGTTCCCAATATTCAACTTCAAATAGATCTGCTTCTTCAAGGGCAACAAAGCCACCTAGCCCCTCGGCTGCAGTGATTACGTCAATAGTGTGGAGGTAAATGTCGGAAGCTATTTGACAATCTGTTGCACGATTACCAGCTGTCAATAAGCCAAGCCCTGAATCTAAGATGACCCTGGGTCCCGGATCAAGTTCATTTACCGACGGGAATCGAGAAGCATTCCGCAAAAAATATTCGTGATAATTTTCTGCAAATTTTTGAACGTCTTGCCCGATCATCGGAAACTGTTTTGTTCTAATAATATGATCTGGAGTGGCGGGCCCTTGCCCAGCGATTTTATGCAGATCAGTTCGCTGAGCGAAAGTATCAGAGGCTTCGTTATCAGTGCGCGCTAGGAGCAGAGCCTTACCAGCAGCAACAGAAATTTTTGACCTTAGCTCAGCATGAGCTTGGGCATCAGTTAGTCGGTTCGTCGGCGGATTGTGAGCGGCAGATGCTGTGATATCGATTGAGGAATTTTGAAATAGGTAATCCTCGGCTTCAGTGATCAGATTAATCATGTTGGTATATGCCTCTTTAGTCGTTGAGGCGAAAGTAAATATTCCGTGGTTCATAAGAACCATGGCGACGGTTTCATTAGTCACTTGACGCTGAAATTCTCTGGCGCATACTTTTGCGAGATCGAAGCCAGGCATTACGTAAGGAACTACCACAGCCTTTGCGCCCCAGAGGTCCTGAATTATTTCTTCGCTACGGGCATTGTTGGTTAGGGCAAGGACTGCGTCTGCATGAGTGTGCTGAACAGATGTGTAAGGAAGTGACGCGTGCAAAATTGCTTCGACTGAAGGGTTTGGTGCTGAGGCATCTAGGAGATTTATTCTGAGTTGGTTAACCATCTCAAGGTCTGTAAGTGATTCAAGCTCAGCGAGTTTTTGCACCGGTTGAAGTCGAAGAGGCGCAAAGCCAGCTTCTTCAATAGTTGCAAGATCCCAGCCGCTTCCTTTCACATGGAGAATTTCGATGTTTTCTCCATGAATATCGAGTCCACTCGTTTTTACTGACGTGTTGCCACCTCCATGTAGAACGAGGGCCGGGTTTGACCCGAGTAAGCGAGAGCCATAGACACACTTACCTATATCTCCAGTCCATAATTCAGCATCTGTGTCATCCCAAAGATTTTTCATTTTTGCTTTCCGGCTAACTTAATAGCGTCGGTAATAGAGTCCT
>CAJQGN010000087.1 GCA_905477545.1 uncultured Acidimicrobiales bacterium
GGCTAGCGCGAGGAGCCGCTTCAACGGGTACAAAATAGTTTTTGTTCTTGGTGGCGACGGAACCCTGAATGAAGCGGCTAATGGATTAGCTGGCTCTGATTGCGCATTAGCACCTCTTCCGGGAGGCTCTACGAATGTCTTTGCGAGAACTCTTGGTATTCCCGATGATCCCTTAGAAGCTGTGAGATCACTCTTGTCAGCAATTGATACTAATCAGATTCGATCTGTCGGGCTTGGTGAGGTTGGTGGGAGATATTTTCTTTTTCATTGCGGAATGGGCTTTGATGCTGCTGTTGTGCAGCAGGTGGAACGCAAAGCAGCGCTAAAACGCTACGCGGGTCATCCGCTATTCATTTGGGCTGGGTTTAATACTTGGCTAAACCACTATGATCGTTCATCGCCCAGAATGAGCGCGAAACACGGTGACAAGTTCATAAACGATAGTTACTTCACAGTGGTGTTAAATACCAACCCTTATACCTACCTTGGCCACCGTCCTTTGTCTCTTGCTCCTGCGGCAACTCTCGACAACGGGTTAAGCCTTGTTGTGTTGCGAACGATGGCATTTAAACCAGTTATGTCTGTAGTCAAAAATCTTGTTTCAGGAAAACAGCTACAAGACAGCAATACTTTGCACTTAGCAGACAACCTGCCTGAAATCGAGATAACAGGACACAAGCCTTTCCCGTATCAACTAGATGGGGACTTTTTAGGAGAAGTCTCCTCTTTGAAGTTCACTTGGGTACCAGAAAAACTCCGGTTAGTTTGTCCACCTCTAACATAGTTGTTCACTACTTGACGTCCGAGATCAGGGAAGTTAGTTATGACACAGTTGACGCCCATCGCAACTAATTCCCTGAATCGCTCTTCGTCATCGACCGTCCAGACGCACACGGCCAAGCCTTCGCTTTGCGCTTCGTTGAGACGAGACTGACTTACAAGCGCATCAGCAGGATGCAAAGCGTTAAAGCCCATGGCTAAGCAGTACTCGATAGCTTTCTCAAAATTCTCGTCAGCAAACAAATACCCAATCAGAATTTCTGAGTCAAGTTCACGAATTGTTTCAAGACAACCTCTATCAAATGAAGAGACAAGAATTCTTTTTTTGTAGTTTGTGCGAGCCTTTATAACCCTTAACAGCTCTAGAAGTCCTCCCTTATTTTTTGCAAAGCTTTGGTCATCAACGTCATTTTTTATTTCGATATTCACAAAACTTTTTCCACAAGCATCAAGAGCCGCAGGAAGTAAAATCACAGATTCGGGCAGCGAACTAGCCACCACCCGGGAAACATCGCGTCCATCGCGTAATTGTGGGTCATGATGAACGGCAAGAGAGCAGTCTGCGGTTAAGCGAACATCAAGCTCCACTCCATCAGCACCAAGTCCAATAGCTTTAAGAAATGCTTCTGCTGTATTTTCTGGAAAAAAAGAGGAAGCTCCGCGATGAGCAAGAACTAAAGTCACTGTCTCTAAACCAACTTTCAGTAAGTAATAAAAATCTCTTGTCTAGGCTTGAATGCAGTTGTAAGATCATAAGTCGCTGAAAAAATATTTTTTACGGCGTAGATCTCAGAGAATGAATCTGCAAGCTGTCCGTATCTAACATTTCTCGCCGCACCCTAAAAGCCAGATCTTGATAATGAGAACTTATAGCTTGCGATGAAATAAGCAAGCAGCACCCGGAGGAACACCCCATATGACCACCAGAGGAACAGTACTTCTTGAGAGCAGCTTATGGCAGAACCATGCCAAATGCAGAGATGTCGACCCTGCGGTTTTTTTCCCAATTGGTAGCACTGGTTCAGCTCTACGAAAAATAGCCGCCGCCAAAGCTGTATGCGAAAACTGCATCTGCGTCGAGGTGTGCCTCGATTTTGCTTTAAAAACTAATCAGGACTCTGGAGTTTGGGGTGGTGCTTCAGAGGAAGAACGACGCCAAATTCGTCGTGAACGAAATGCTTCCTTGAGGAACGCAGGGTAAAGAACAGGAATCTCAGTTTCTGTTAGATTGCTCAGCAGGTGCTATCGGTACCTGTACTAAGGCTTCTGAGCCTGATGAATCAGCCCTATTTCGCATTGTTATGCCTCCACCTAATTCAGAGCTAGCTAACGCACGGATAATCGAAGTTCCGAGCCCTCGCTGTTCTTCTATGTTGAAATTTGGAGGTAATCCAATCCCATCATCTATTACTTTCATAATTAACGTGTTAGCTTCCGGCCTCGACAAATGAACTTCGACTGTGCCTGCTAAGCCATCGACCAAGGGCGAATCGCTTGGGAACGCATGATCTACAGCGTTTTGAAGTAATTCATTGAGAACCACAGCTAACTGGGTAACGACGACTGAAGGGACTAACCCGACATCGCCGTGAACTGAGAACTCCACCGGTCTTTCTTTAGAAGTAAAACTATCTTGTGCCGTTCGAGCTAATAAATGCGCCACTTCGAACAAGCTAACGTCATCAACTGAAACGTTTGCTAGTGCTTCATGCACCAGAGCGATCGCCCGAATCCGTCGCACCGACTCCTCTATCGCAATTTTCGCCTCGAATGACTCGAGACGTCTTCCTTGCAGTCGCAATAAAGAAGAGATCGTTTGGAGATTGTTTTTCACTCGGTGATGAATCTCACGAATAGTTGCATCTTTAGATAAAAGTAGGCGATCTCTTCTTCTTAACTCCGTAACGTCTCTGAGTAAAATAATGGTTTCACAAGGTCCGGAATTATCAAAAATTGGAACGGCCATGGCCTGAACAATCACTTCAGATTGTTCTATCTCATGAGCGACAGGAACAGTTGCGGCAATGAGGTCACTGATGACTTCTTTCTCAAGTTTTAAATGTTCTAACTTTCGTCCTGTTACATTTCCAACTACACCAATTCGGTGAAGGTTACTGAGAGCATTCGGTGAGATGTACTCGATCCGAGCGCCTTTATCCAGGACCAAAAGACCATCTCCGACTCTTGGCACTTCATCTAAATTGACATCTTCGTCACGGAGCGGGAATAGTCCTGCTGAAATCATTTCTGAAAACCGCGCGAATGTCTCTAGATAGTTACGCTCAAGTTCGCCAAAATCTCGTTTCTCCAAAAAGTCTGGTGAAACCTCACGACTTAGCACCGCTATCACGTCAGGTCCAAAGACAATTGGAATAGAAGTTACCCTAGCAAGTCGATTACTCGGCTTTATCGGCACTTCACCCTCGACCGTATGTCCAAGTTCATAAGACTGAAATATTAGCGGGCGCTCGATATTGTTGACTTTCATACCAACATGGTCATCTTTGTACAAAGTTTGACCGGTTGTGGGTCTGATTTGACTGACGACAGCGAACTTTTTACTTTCAAGTTCTGCCGGCACGAATAGAAGCAAATCTGAAAAAGACAAGTCTGCAAGCAGACCGAGCCAGGGAACAAGTCTTTTTAGGTGAATCAACTGCTCCGAAGTAAGTGCTGATCCAAGACGGTTCAACTCGGCAAGTGTAGGCATTAAGCATCAAAATAGCCGTTAGCTAGCCGCGGAGCGGTTTTAACTCAACTATTCTGCAGAAAAACCAATACGCCTGTCGGAGGTGCTACCCAACTCGACATAGGCAAGTTGGGCCGCAGGCACGCCTATTTGTCGTCCATCACGGTCGGTTAGCCACAAGGTTCCTGTTTTCGCAGCTATTGCCGCTTCTACGTCTGATCTCACGGCGGCGGCAGTTTCATCTGCTACTTCAAGACTAAGTTCTCTCACTACGTTCATAATACCGATTCGGATATCCACGCAAATTTCCTCTTCAAAATATTGTTGGGAACCTCTGTTGGTTTCTCTTAAAGTTACTTTACGGGTAGACGCGACCAGGACCACTAAGAACTACAAGAGAGCTGTGAACATCCAGGCTTCGTTCGTGCCCAATCAGGGCGTAATTCCGCGTATTTTTCATTACTTACCTGGTCATCGTATGGATGCCTCATAACATCCAGTAATTCATTTACCGGCTCGTTGTTCCCAGATTCAGCCTGTTCAATTGCTATTTGACTCAGATAGTTACGCAAAACGAACTTAGGGTTAACCGCGTTCATACTTTCACGACGCTCACCATCGTGAATATTTAGTAAACGTAACCGAGCGGTATAAGCATCGATAAACGTCTGTATCTCACTTTCTTTCTCCAGATTCAGCTCTTCTGGTCTGTAATGAGCTTTTTTGAGTGGTTTAATCCGATCATCTGCTCCAATCGCTATGTCACTAGAAACTTTTGCTAATTGCCGCCAAAAGATGGTCATGTCGGTCTCGGTAATTTCCAACACTTTGAGCGCCAAGTCAGCTATCTCTTTATTTGGTTCGTCACCAAGATTCGGCAGACCAAGTTTGGCTGCCATCATCCCAGCCCACTTTTTTTCATACAAAGTTTTGTATTTGTCTATGGCGGCTTGTAACGGCTCAACCTCGCCTATGAGCGGGTAGAGTGCATTCGCTAATTGAGCTAAATTCCAATGAGCAACTTGCGACTGGTATCCATAGCGGTAACGCCTTTGGGCGGCATCAGTCGTGTTTGGGGTCCAATCTGGGTCATAGTTGTCCAGCCAGCCGTAGGGTCCATAATCAATAGTTAACCCAAGAATTGACATGTTGTCGGTATTCATTACTCCATGAACAAATCCGACTCTCATCCACTCAACAACCATTTCAGCAGTACGAGACACCACTTCGTTTAAAAAGAGGACATACTTGTCGGGGTCATGGACATCGATCTCTTGAAATTGGGTTTCTATGACAAAGTCAGCCAATTTTTTAAGGTTCTCAATATCATCCCGAGAAGAAAAAATTTCAAAGTTACCAAATCTGATAAAGGACGGAGCGACTCTACAGACAATGGCTCCTGGCTCAGGCTTCGTGTCGCCGTTGTAGAACATGTCTCTCATCACAGCATCTCCGGTTCCAACCAGGCTTAACGCTCTTGTAGTCGGAACTCCCAGATGGTGCATCGCCTCACTGCATAGAAACTCGCGAACTGACGATCGCATTACAGCAAGACCGTCTGCGGATCGAGAATACGGAGTAGGTCCGGCTCCTTTCAGTTGCAGCATCTGATGCTGCCCATTTACATCAACTATTTCCCCTAGTGCGATAGCACGACCATCACCTAGTTGCCCTGCCCAATGCCCGAATTGATGACCGCCGTAGCACATCGCATGCGGGTCCATGCCCGGCAAATTCTTTGCACCACTCAGAACTGCCGCCATATCAACGTCACCATCTGTCAACGGATCTAGACCGAGCAAAGCCATCATTTCTCTGCTATGAGCTACCAGCTTCGGGTCTTTAACTTTGGCAGGAATTACTCGAGAATAGCAGGCGGCATAGACTTGCCGTTCTTGGTTCTCAGTCTCGCTATCAGCCGGTAAAAAGTTCGTGAAACGGTTCTCAAAGCGAATCTCTCGAATAGTTCCCACCTTAAACTCCTAAAATTTGATTGATCAAGAAGAGGCACAACTGGTTCACTAGCTAAGCACTAGAGAAGTTTAAGTCCTTCATTGTACCGTCTCGTTGGAAGATGCTCTTCTTCTAGAAGGCGAGCCATTTCAAAGAAAACCTTAGATGACTCATTTTCTGGATCTAATACAGTAATCGGGCGCCCGCTGTCTCCCCCTTCGCGAAGAGCGGCGACTATAGGAATCTGCCCAAGGAGCGGAACCTCTAGTTCATCAGCTAATTCCTTTCCGCCTCCGCTGCCGAAAATTTCATACTTTTTACCATCATCGCCTGTGAACCAACTCATGTTTTCAATTACCGCTCTGACTTGTAAATTAACTTTTTCCGCCATATAGGCAGCGCGCTGTGCAACTTTTTGAGCTGCTGGCTGAGGAGTAGTCACCACAATTAACTCCGACTTTGGCAAGAATTGAGCTAGAGACAGTGAAATATCTCCGGTCCCAGGCGGGAGGTCTACGAGCAAATAATCGGGATTATCCCAGTACACATCCGTCAAAAATTGTTCCAAGGCCTTGTGTAACATCGGTCCACGCCAGATGACCGGTTGGTCTTCACGAGCAAAAAAACCCATTGAGATACACCGAACACCATTGGCTTCCACTGGCACGACCATTTGGTCGATAACAGCCGGAGGGCGATCCACGCCAAGCATTCGAGGAATAGAAAATCCCCAAACATCTGCATCAATAATTGCAGCGCGGCTTCCTCTTTTCGCTAATGAGATAGCAAGATTTGTTGTGACACTAGATTTTCCAACGCCACCCTTACCACTTGCTATCAGCAGCACCCTAGTTCGATTCCCAGGCTCAGCAAACGGAACGGCACGACCTTCCGCATGGCCATGGCTCTGTTGGCTTCCAGCTGTAGCAGAGGGGTCACCGATTAGCTGTGAACGCAACGCTGCTTGTTCAGCTTCATCCATAACCGTAAATTCAACAGCTACGGAGTCAACTCCGTCTATCTGCCTACTAGCTTCTACTATTCGTTGCTCGAGTTCATCGCGAACCGGCCAGTCTTCAGACGGAAGGGCAACGATAACCTGCGCTGCTGCCCCAGCAGCGCTGGCAGCCCGCAACATGCCCATTTGAAGCAAGTCAACTCTTAGCTCAGGGTCTATAACAGCTCCGACTACGGAAGCTAACTGATCATCAATTTGTGACATAGAAAATGCTCCAAGCATTCGGCGGCGACATGCACACTGCTAAACACCGCCATACCTTAGAATCTACTCTTACGGCCGTTAACCTACTCACTCAATCTTTCTTCTCATGACCTAGAAAATGTTTCCATTGTAGCCCTAACGTTTTTTTCGTCGAATCCAAGGATTTGCGTGGGATTAAAATACTTTAAATCTAATCCCGCATACCCACTTCATCATTCATCTCTGTGACGAAAAGTCTTAGCTGATCAGCCATTGCCGGAGGCGGGTCTAACGACAAAGCGGTCTCATACATCAGCACCGCACGTTCTAAATCTTTTTCAACGTAACGAGCTACGTATCCTCTAAAAACATAGGCATCAAATTTTTTAGGCTTATTTTTAATTACCCTGTCAAGATTTCGAACACCTTCTTCTAGAAGCTCCGGGCTATCAATCCGAACTAGAATCCACCCTCGGAGTGTGAGTGCATCGAGATTATTGACATCGTTTTCTAATATTTGGTCTAGCTGCCTTATGGCCTCTAAGATCTCCTGCGCCTCTTCATGCAACCTCGCTGAAAGAAGCAATGCTCCGAAAGAATCTGGGGTATCTCGCAAAATTTCTTCGACGACCAGCCGAGAACTATCAAATTCTCCCTGAAGAAAGAAATTTTCGGCCTCAGCCAGGAGAGCCCTCGGTGACTTCTCGATCTCCCCAGTAATTGTTTCGCCAGGTTGACGCAACCCAGAATACTGTGCAACAAAAACTCCTGCCATAACACCCAAAGTGATGATTAGACCCAGATAGATCAACCTACTTTTTTGAGGAGCAGCTGCGGCATCTAAAGTTTCCACTCCTTCTCCAATACGCTTCGATACGGCAGCTACTCGTGCTATGTAGTCATTTCTAATGGTTACATATTCATGCTCATCCAAATCACCGTTTCTAATTTCAACATCCAAATCATCTAAGGAATTGAGCAGAAAAGAGCGCTCCTCTTCTAGTCGAGCAAGTTGATCTATACGCCGACCTGATGCTGTCATGGCTCATCACGTAACTTTCTGACTAACTCTCGATCCTCTTCAGTAACTAGCTTCCCTCTACCCGAACGCCACTTTTTAAAAGAACTAATTAAAACTCCGACAGCCAGAACGGCCACAAGAACTGGAATTGACCAGACTAGAGAAGAGATACCAGTCCCAGGTGGCTTAGCGTTAACATCTTGTCCGTATTGACGAGCGAGGTATGCGTGAATTTCTTCATCAGTTCGATCTTCCTCAACCAACTCATCTACTTGCCTCCTGATCGCCGCAGCAACTGGCGCATTGGACTCCAGAACATTTTGGCCATCACAAACAGGGCATAAGGTATCCGCCTTTATCTCATATGCACGCTCAGCTATCGTCGCTGGCACGTCATCGTTTGTGATTGCCATAGCCAATGAAGCAACAAAAACTACTAATACGCTTAACCATCCGTACCGTTGCAACCTGGACATAATCAGTTTTTCGACTCTCTTCCTATGAGATTGATAACCTCATCAACCCCTTCTAGCGAAATCTCTCCCTGCCATTTAGCTACTACCGCGCCTCCTGGACCTACTAAAAAAGATTCTGGCGGTCTCAGAACGCCGAACGCTACAGCCCATTGAGCGCCTTCATCAATGACTACCGGCCAATCTCCGCCCAATCTTTCAAAAAACTCTCTAGCATCCTTCTCAGTGTCACCAAATGGCACGCTTATGACTACCCCATCATCGGCATGCTTCTTCGAAAACGCATCTAGCTCAGGATGTTCACGCTCGCACGGCACACACCAGGAAGCAAAAAAATTTACTAGTACCCACTTAGATTTATGCTCATCAATCGAGAAAACATCACCATTAAAGTCAACTCCTGAAATATCGGGAACTAGTTGACCAATCACATTGCTTGATCGAAGCGCCTCTCCCGATGAAGTACGAACAGCAAGCACTCCAAGTACTACGACCATCACGAACCCCACGGCCCATGCCAAAAAGCGAATAGACCCAATATTTTTAATCATCAGAGTTTGGCCTCCAGTCTCTCTGAGGATGACGAGTCTTCTTTCTCTTCTTTCGCTAGTTCGCGACGATTTGGTATCAGCGCTGAGAGGGTCCCTAAGCCAATTAACGCACCCCCCATCCACATCCAGACAACGAGTGGCTTGATTAGGACGCGCAGCGTTATACGGTCCATACCTTCGTCAGGAATAGCTGCCAAACTTAAGTACACGTCATCAATCCAACTAGTAGCTACTGATGGAGTGGAGATGGGCCTTCCGAAAGTTGGGTAACGGGTAATTGCTGGAGCGAAGGTTCCCCTTCCTTCTACCTTGACCTGGGCGCTAACTACGCGGTTAGGACCATCAAAATAATCTCTAACGCTCACAAAAGTAACCTCATGTCCCGCAACAGAAGCTGAATCTCCGGGCTGCAAAACAAACTCTCCTTCTTCACTAAATGCAGTGCTAGCAATAAAGCCAAAAGCGATTAGCGCAATTCCAATGTGCGCTATCATTCCCCCACCAGTGCGCCCAATTATTCCTTTCCAACCATGGCGTCGAGTACCAATTAAGATTTGATGAGCCGCCGAACCAAGAGTTGAGCCACCCAATCCCAAACCAAGCACCGGCCACACGCCGTGCGCTCCCAGCGATATTGACAATGCCATCGTCCCAACGCCACATGCCGCTGGGCCCAAAAGCTTTCCGGCAAGGGTCGTAAACGAAGTTGATCGCCAGCTAAGCATTGGAGAAACACTCATTAAAGCGAGCAGAGCCAGTCCAATGGGCATAAGCATTCGGTCAAAGTATGGACGTCCTACCGCTATCTGTTCATTGCTCACCGCTTCGACTAGAAGCGGAAAAATGGTTCCGAGCAGTACAACAAAAGCAAATAATGCGAACAGAAAATTGTTAGCTAAAAACGTACCTTCACGCGAGAAAGGTGAGTCGATAGAACCTGGAGATCTAATTCGATCGCCTCTCCAGCCAATTAGAAAAACCGAGGTCACCACTATGATTGCAAAAAAACCTAAAAACAATGGGCCAATACTCGAGGCGCTGAACTCGTGGACGGAGTCAATTACGCCAGAACGAGTTAAAAAAGTACCAAAGATTGTCAATGCAAAAGTAGCTAGCAATAACGATAGGTTCCAAACTCTGAGCATTCCACGGCGTTCTTGAACAATAACTGAATGCAAAAATGCCGTTCCTGTCAGCCATGGCAAAAACGACGCATTTTCTACGGGATCCCATGCCCAGTAGCCGCCCCAGCCTAGAACTTCATAAGACCACCATGCCCCTAACAGAATTCCGATGCTGAGACATCCCCAGGCGATCAGCGTCCACGTGCGCGTGGCCACTAACCATCCCTCACCGAGACGGCCGGTAATTAAAGCACCAACAGCAAAGGCAAAAGGGACCGTGAAGCCCACGTAGCCGAGATATAACATCACGGGGTGAATTGCCATAAGCGGATGGTTCCGCAGCAGAGGATTCAACCCCTCTCCATCAAGAGGAACCGAAGTTAGAGTGTCGAATGGGCTAGCGGGGCCTATCAAAAGACCGAAGAAGAAAACACAGACGGCGAGCATCGTCGCTAACGACCACGCCACAAGTCTGTCATGAATCTTGGTTCTGAAGCACCAAGCAGCAGCAGCCACATAGCCACATAGTAAAAGCGCCCACAACAATAAGGAGCCTTCGAGAGCGCCCCATAAAGTAGCAATCTTGTAGATAGTCGGTGTCTCTATAGTCGAATTTCCAGCGACATAAGCTAGTGAAAAATTATTTTGTAATAGTGCTAGTTCCATTGCTCCGACGGCTATCACGCAGCCGAATACCATCAGCGCTACCCAAATTAGTGACCTTTTAAAACCGGAAGATTTGCGTACTAACAAAGCTAAAAGTATCTCTATCAATCCGCAAGAAGCGCCTACGAGGCCCAATGCAATGCCTAAAAAACCTATGGATGCCGTCAATGTTTCTTAACTTTCTTCACGAAGATCTCGCAGAAATTCACATGACATCGCAACATCATCGGGAATCGATTGTTCAAGACGTTCCTCGTTAACTGAAACATACTCATTCGTATGCTTTACAAGCATCCGGTCACTCAAAAAATAATAGCTTTCTGAGCCATTAATATTTTCAACCGCTCCCTTGGTCCATCGACCTTCAAGTACAACCGGAATCCATGGAGAGCTAAATAATTCTGGTGGGTCAGTGATATGTCGAACCTTGGCTACTTCACATTCGTGAACAATTTCGAAAACGGTCACTCCCTCATCATTTATAACTGTACCTGGTATTACTTTGCCTTGTAATCGAAATCTCCTCTCGCCAAGATCTGCCCGTTCTATGATTGCTTCGTCCACATTTCTGAAGAATAACGTCGCATTTCGTAAACCTTGAATCGCCGCGAATCCACCAGCGATAACCAAAATTAATGTCGCAAAATACACTTTTATTCTGCGACTCTTGAGCTGGTCGCGTCGAAATTTGTCTTGATCGTCGACTTCATGACGTGGACTTAGATCCATCAGACTCAATCAGTCTCATCAGTTGGTGAAGATTGCGAACCTATACCAATTTCTTTGCCGATAAGGACCCCTCGACGCACAATCCACGCAGCATAAAATCCAACTGAAATAATAGTAACGGAGTAGCCAACAACAATGGTTCCTATATTGCTCACAGACTATTTTCCGATCTTCGTTCTCTCAATTGCTGCAGCAGCAGCTCTTCATCACGCATCTCTTCTAATCTAATTACTCGATACCGGTGAATCATCAACCAAGTCGCGACAAACGTGAAAGTTAAAGCTGAGTACATCAGCGTCCAGTACATGTCTCCGGTTATTTCAGGCCGACGACCGACGCTTAGACTCGCTTTCTGATGGAGCGTCCGCCACCAATCGACCGAGAAATGGACAATCGGTACGTTCACAAATGAGACGAGAGCCATAATAGCAGCCCGCTTCGCACGGACTCCAGGGTCAGCCGGAAGTCGCCGAAGTGCTAAGTAACCCAGGTAAGTCACAAACAGCAACACAGTGGTAGTCAAACGAGCATCCCATTGCCAATAGCTTCCCCAAGTAACTTTTCCCCACAACATTCCAGAAAACAAGGTGAGGCCCGTAAACACAACTCCAACTTCGGCAGCTGCGCCAGCTAGGCGATCATAGTGACGTCCTCGGTCCGCTCGACGTTTATAACGCAATATGAACAGACCGCTCGTGCAGGCTGTGAGACCAAAGGAACCATAAGCAACCCATATCGATGGCACATGGATATAAAGCATTCGTACAGCGTCACCTTGCACTACATCAGCTGGAGACACGATCAGAGCCAAAAGTAACATAACAAGGCTCGCGCCCACGGCGATGGTGGCAAGCACTCTCGTTGTCGGTGTCGCTGTCATCGACATACTTTTCTTTAGTTCAGGAGTCTCCAGGTCACTACCATCAACCATAATTTAGCCATCCTCCAGCAAGGGTCCGAACGAAACAAGACCCAGAGACGTGTATACCGCCGTAATTACTAATAGTAAGCCAGTCCAATTCCAACCTGGAGCTGAACTCAGCCCAAGCGCAACCTCATGAGCACGAGTGCCCGCAAGCAGCACCGGAGCAAGAACCGGTATTAACAACAACGGCAGAAGTGTGCTCCGAAGTCTAATACCTGAAGCGAGAGCCCCAAAAAGTGCGCCACAAACGGAGAACGCAAACGTTCCCAGAATGGTCGCCGATAAAAAAAGTAGCCAGTCAACTACGGCGACGTCAAACAAAACAAAAAGACCAATTATCAGAGCGAATTCAAGCAAAAATAACTGAACTATAAGACCAATCACTTTCCCGAAAAAAATTGATTGGGGAACAAACCCAGAAAGCCGAAGCGCGTCGAGATTTCCATCTTCAGTTTCTACATCAAAAGTTCTTTGGACGAGAAGCAACCCGGTGAATAGAACTGCTACCCAGAATAAACCAGCCGAACCTAATCTTAGTAACTCCACATTTGCGTCAAATGCAAAGCCGAAAACTACAAGAATTAGCAGCCCTAAAGGAGAAACTTGTCCTAAAACTACGTGAGCTCTTCGTTCTATAATCAAGTCTTTTCGCGCTACCAGGAAAGCATCATGAAACATTGGTGCCTCCCACTACCTGACCTCCAAGAATAAAAATAG
>CAJQGN010000088.1 GCA_905477545.1 uncultured Acidimicrobiales bacterium
CAAGATCTCGGCTTGTGCTAACGCAGCCGCTTCCATGTCACGCAGCTCGGTTGCCTCGTCGTTCGAAACCTCTTCTAATAACTCCCGAGCTGTAGCTGCATCTTCAAAGGCCATACGCCAATCGCGCCCTGTCTTCACCATTTCAGAGAGTTGAGCGTGGCGCCTGCCAGCCTCGATAAATCGCTGCCGATCTGATGTAATAGCGACGTCGCCAAGCTGCGACTCGACATGGGCTAGTTCTTCTTCGATCTGCTTTAGACGCTCAAGCACCAACTCAGGCTAGCGAGCCAGGAGACTTCCAATCACGCCAATCGTCATCTATTGCAATTAATTCAGCGGGTACCACGAGTTTCTCCACCATTGCTTTGAGCAGCGGATGAGCATCTCTTTCTGGAACTACAAACTTTAATTGGGCTTCGGGATCAGTGTCTCTTCGTGCCTGAGCGCCAAAAGCAATCAAGTTAAGGTCAATACCTACTGTACAAACAACAACTACTTGGTTTCCGTCGGCCATTCTCCCATAAGCAACCGCCGGTATCGTCTCTTTCAAGCTTCGGCGTGCTATCGGGGGAGAAACTGACGATAGGACAGTAGCCCCTATTTTTTGAGGGCTACCTATTAGCTGAGACCTCAACCAACGCTCGGCATTGAGACGATTCAGTGGATGTGGTTCCGCTCCAGCGCGACGGTGAAACTGCACAGTCTCAGTTACCCGCAGAAGTGCTTCTCCACTTGGCATGCCACCGTGCAGCAGAGCAAACGCTTCGCGATCGTGTGCTCCAACTCCGACCGTAATCTTTTGCTCTTCCCCATCACTTTCAATTCTGGCAACTTCTAATCCCCGGATTTCACCAGCCACGATTCCGTGTTCATAAACCACATCTACATCTGCTGCTTCGAGAACAGCTATCAGCGCTGGATCTACATCTGCAGGTTTTTTTGATGTTGGATAAACCGCAACAGCTCTGGTGGCTATTCGGTCATTCAGTTCCCACACTGTTGGAGAGTTACGAAACAGCTCCGCAGCGCTTGCTAAACTGCCTGCTTCTTCTTTGACAAAGATGTGGATGACGTCAGCTTCTACTTTCGTCGCGGCAGCCATGGCTACTCCGATCGCCCTGCTACATCTTTCTTCAGCTAAAATAACGGCGGTGACACAGTCATCATGTCTCTTGATACCGATGGCACCATCTTCCGTACCATTGAGATCAGATAGAGAGATACCGAGATACGTCTCTGCTAAAGATTTTAATTTCAGAGCGTGTAGCTGACGACGGCGGTCAGTGTCGAGCGCCACCTGCTTAGCCTAAGATTCCGCCTGGGTATCCGACACTTCGTCTTTACGACGACGACCATATCGCCGCTCAAATCGCTCAACGCGGCCAGCAGTATCGATAATCTTCATGGTGCCAGTGTAGAAAGGGTGGCTAGCACTTGAAAGCTCAACAGTTACCGAAGGATACTCAATTCCGTCTTCCCATAGAACTGTGTCGTTGGTCTCTACAGTTGACTGGGTAATAAACGAAAAGTCAGCGCCTGCGTCTCGAAATACAACTGGTCGGTAATTTGGGTGAATGTCGCTTTTCATAACTCGTCTATTCTGCCGTCTCTGAGGCTAAACCGCACGTTCGTGAGGACAGTTATTTAGAAATTTTTCTGACTCACGGACATCACCCCGTCTGCGATCAACTTTTTATATTCTTATATGATTTAAAAAAATCCTTGTTACTCTTTGTTTTCGGTAAATCGGCAAGCAAGAATTCGAGAGCATTTCTCTTCGATGTCTCTTGAGTCGCATCGATTTGAATCAATAAATCAGCTAAGTCTCGACCTTGCTGAGCTCTAGCTTCACCTGCCAACTCATCAAGTTTTCGAGTTCGACATGCTGCCACATCAATCGAAGGGTATAGACGTCGATCCGCCGACTTTCGGTCCAAAAATATCTCAGTATTAGCGGTTCCTTGCAACGCCTCAAGTATTAACTCGTCAAGACGCCAGCCAGTGCCACTAGCTACAGTTGCAACGATCGTTAAAGACCCCCCTTCGCTTAAAGCCCTGGCCGCTCCGAAAAAGCGTTTCGGCGGATAGAGCGCCGCAGCGTCAACTCCTTCGACGAGAATTCGTCCATTTCCCGGGGCGGACAGATTGTAAGCGCGAGCCAATCTACTTAAACCATCCACGAGCAAAACCACGTCTGTGCCTGATTCAACCATTCTTTTCGCTCGTTCAAGAGTAAGTTCAGCAACCTGAACATGTTCTTCTGCCGGGCGGTCAAACGCTGAGGCCATTACTTCACCTTTTAAAAGGTTAGAAATTTCAGTTATTTCTTCAGGGCGCTCGTCGATAAGCAACACGACTAAACAGATTTCAGGGTGATTCGCCTCGATCGCAATCGCTAGTTCTTTAATTGTTGAGGTTTTACCGCAATCAGGCGGAGAAATGACTAACCCTCTTTGACCCTTCCCGATCGGAGCTACTAAGTCTATAAGGCGAGCTGTAACATTCTTCGTACCCTTTACTTCAAGATTCAATAATTGAGAAGGGTGAACAGCTGTCAACTCCTCGAATAACGGTCGTTCAAAAACCTCTTCAGGTACTGAGGCATTAATCTGGTCTAAACGCAACAAGGCCGGATTTTTTTCATTCCGAGCAGCTGGCCGACTAGCACCTTTAAGAATGTCTCCTTTGCGCAGCCCATGCATCCGAACTTGCTTCGCTGCTACGTATACGTCATCGTTTGAAGGGAGAGCTCCACGAGTTCTCAAAAACCCGTAGCCTTCGTCACGCAGGTCAAGAATGCCTTCGCATTCGACCGGTTCACCTTGCCATTGCTCATCGCGTTCACGTTCGCGACCTCGACGCCGACGTCGACGATTACCTGCATCAGCGTGGCCGAACTCGCCGCTCTCGGTTTTGCTGTCTTCGCTTGCAGAATCAGTTTCAGCTGAATCTCTTCTGCTTTCATCAGTTTCGCCAGTTTGAGGTTTTTTTCGAGAACCTTTATCAGAATTTTTTGGCGAGTCCGTAACTGTCACTCCAGGACTTGGGTTATCACTCGCTCCCTCCTCCGCGGCGATACGCACTCGCCGCACTTTAGCCTGATTTGGGACATTGGAACGAGGTGAATCCGGTTGCTCTGATGAAGGGCTCGGTGAAGCCGCACTGGTTTTAGCTTTTTCATTAGTGCTTAAAAGGGCCTCAACAATTGCAGCCTTTCGAGCACGAGCTGGAATGCCAACGCCAGTTGCATTTGCAATAGCAACTAGTTCATCTCGCGATTTCGACTCAAGTAATTGTCTCTCGGGAGAGTCACTCATATCTACCTCGTAATATCGGGCGCAGTTCAGCAGCTTCATCTGACGCGAAAAATGTTCATAGCCCTCGCGTTTCACAACGAACGAAAGTCTGAGGGAAAAGGTTGCCGGGTTAGTGGAAGCTCCACGGGCAACGGGCTATCTATAGGGTATACGCCTTAGCACCTTCGTAACAATCTGTATCGAAAGGTTTACTTGGTTACTTCCCTTACATGGTCCATGACTAGCTCCAGATTATTGGGGAGAAAGTCGTAGCTCTCACCCAGACCCAACAGCGATGAGAGCTCGGGAGGCAAATCAAAAATACTTCCAGTAGCTTCAGTTACAGCGTCCGGAAACTTCGCAGGATGGGCAGTAGACATAATCGCCATAGCTGAAGAGCTCGGTGGTTGTCTTTCAGCTACAGAGATGCCTACAGCAGTATGCGGATCTACCAGCAAGCCAGTTTTTTGATGAACTTCACTTATTGTCGAAAGCACTTGTTCGTCTGATGCCTTGTCAGCTATGAACTTAGATCGTAGACGCTTAAGTACCTCTGAATTCAGGACCCAGTTGCCACTCCGTCGAAATTCCTTAATCTGCTCAGCTAGCTCACGACCTTTTCGCTCGCTTAAATCAAACAACAGACGTTCGAAATTGCTCGATACTTGAATGTCCATCGCAGGACTCAGTGATGGTCGCACCGGCTCCATGCTCATAGTCCCCGTTTGATACGTGCGCGATAGAACATCGTTGTGATTGCTAGCGACTATCAGTCGTTCTATAGGCACTCCCATCTTCGATGCCATATAACCGGCCATCACATTCCCGAAGTTCCCAGTCGGAACACAAAAAGAAACTTTCCTATCAGGAGCGCCAAGTTTTAATGCAGTTGTTACGTAATAAACACTCTGAGCTGCCACTCGGGCCCAATTGATGCTATTCACCGCTGCAAGTGACATTTCTGATCGAAAATTTTCCTGCGCGAACATCGCCTTTACCAGATCTTGGCAATCATCGAAAGTGCCATCAATCGCAATGTTGTGGATATTCGAGCTCTCGACTGTTGTCATCTGAAGCCGTTGAATCTCAGAGACGCGACCTTTCGGATGCAGCATCACAAGCTCTATCCCCGCTCTGTCTTTACAAGCCTCGATAGCGGCACTGCCGGTATCGCCGGATGTGGCACCGACGATTGTGATTTTCTTGTCGCGTCGCTCTAATTCGTGTTCAAAAAGCTGGCCCAAGAGCTGTAGGGCTATGTCTTTAAACGAAAACGTCGGTCCCCAGTGCAGCTCGACTAAGAAAGATTCCTCAAGTTCGACTACCGGTGCAACCTCATCATGTCGAAAGTTAGCGTAAGCTTGGTGAGTCAGGTGACCAAGCGTCTCGAAACTGATAGAGGGACCGACCAGGGGAGCTAAAACCCTTTGTGCAACTTCGGCATAAGGAATATTAGCGAGAGATCTTAGCTCGGTTTTGGTAATTAATGGCCATTGCTTAGGGACGTATAGGCCACCATCAGATGCCAAA
>CAJQGN010000089.1 GCA_905477545.1 uncultured Acidimicrobiales bacterium
AAGCTATTGGTTCTGTTGAACTAAATTGGGGTTCTGCAGGACCTGAGCGTGTTGTGTGGTTGAGCAAAGAACGCCATGCGCAGTATTTGACAAGTCTTTATAGCCGTCTAGACAGGCGGTGATTCTAGAGCGGAAGCGGTTTGGTATTTGTGGCATGATCGGCGTGCTGCCTCTAAGGTTTGTGCTGTACGCTAGCTAGTACATGACCGAGCCCTCATGTTAAATTTTTTGCTTTAAGGCGATAATGGCTATTTACGTTGATGATGTTGAGTTAATTGCCGCTCACAGAGCTGGCGATACGGGGGCATTTGACGAACTTGCGCGTGAATATCGTTCAGCGCTGTACCGACATGCTTTTAAAAGACTCGGCTGCGAAGCTGCTGCTGAGGATGCGGTTCAAGAAACTTTTATAAGGGCCTACCGTGCTTTGCCGAAATTCAGCGGGGAATATCGGCTTGGGCCTTGGCTTCACCGGATTATGCAAAATGTTTGTATCGATGAAGCAAATCGACGTCGTAAAGATTCTGAAAAGACTGGTCGCGCTCAGGCATTGTTCAACCCTCTTGCGCACGCTGCAGATGCCGAACAGGAACTTCGTCTCGATGTTGATCATTCGGACTTGGAAGATGCTTTGAAGGATCTGTCTGAGCCTTATCGTGAAGCTCTGGTAATGAGATTTGTTCACGAAATGGATTACGATGAGGTTGCCGAAGTTGCTGGCGTGTCCGAGCAAAACGCTCGCGCTAGAGTTTCTCGAGCTAGGTCAGCGGTTCGAATTGCTTTAAAGGGCTGCGCTGTGTTCCCGTTCTTCTTATGGGGGTTGTTGAAACGCAGCGAAAAAATTGTTTCAGCTGCTACTAATTCATCTAGCCAAATTGCGTTATCGAGTCCTAAATCCTCAATTGGTCTTATAAGTCAAGTTGTGCCGCAAACGTCTACTTTGTTGCCTGCAGTAAGCGAAACCGCAGCAAATATCACACCTGTGGTCTTGCCAATTGTTGCTAAGGCTGCGGTTGGGATAGGGATTGTGGCTGCGATTATGAGCCCAGCCCCAGATAGTGTTGTACATCAGGCGGTGGAAGAAATTCGGTCGTCGTCGGCGCAAATTTCTTATGCTTTTGAACAACCGTTGGTGGACGAACCCAGCAACCAGATGGCCATAACTGCTTCAGAAATAATACAAAACGAAGAAAGTGCTGAAGAAACTTTGATTTCTCCAGTAGAAAGTAATACTGATAATACGGCGGAAATCTTTACGTCAGATTCCTTCGAAACGCTCTCTCCGAGTTACGTAATTTACGATGATGAAATTGACGGGGATTCTGATCCGGTTACAGGAACAGCTGCTGGAACAAAGCAGATTTCGTTTGCTGATCAAATAACTAAGGGAGTAGGGGGAAGGATATCTGCCCCCGAATTAAGCGTTGAGATGTTGAGACCGGGAAATTATAATTTGCTGGGCTTCACTCAACTAGAATTGGCGGATTCGGCTTGGACTGGGGTACTGAGCGACGCTAGTTACATAAAACTTTATATGGATCCAGGCAGAGATGGTAGAGACCGTTTCGATGGGCTAATTGAGTTGGTGGTCAGCGAAAGCATCATCGTGGAGATCCGTTTAGCGGGATTTGCGACCAGTGAAGGTAGCGCTTTGATTTTCGATGGGGTGTACCGAAGCGTTTCTAACACAGACCTTTTAAATAGAGGTATTGTGTCAGGTTCGTTGAATACTCAAACTGACTCTGGATTTGGTTCACTGGAGATAGTTCTGTCTTCGTGAAAAGCGTAAGATTTTTTTATTTATTTATGTTGAGAGTGCTAAGCAATCTGAAACTTGTTGGATTGTTGGTGTGCGCTGGGATGATATCTCTCATTGGTGATTCTGTCTCTGCCTCGAGCAACCCTGATTATTGGCCGAACTCTGAGAATCTTTCGCCTCAGATAGAAGGTTGGCCCAATGCGATACGAATTTTTGGACAAAACAGATATCAAACGTCGCTAGCAACCAGCTTGTCTCTAAGAGGAGATGGGGAATTTCCTTATGTCAGCCCACTTATGCAAAGCGAAGCAAATTTGGGTAAATCGAGCAAATGGTGGGGTGCCAAAAGGTGCCCGCGTTCAGTCATTATAGTTGCGGGAGATTCGCCGGCAGACGCTTTATCAGCGACAGCTTTATCTGACCCAACGGGGCGATCTTCCGAGCCGTATCTCCGGAGATCTCAGGGCGCTGATCTGCTATTTGACCCGATTGGGGGATATAAACGGGTAGACACGAACTTTGCGCCGGTGTTGGTGACTAGGTCTGCTCGTAGCGGAGCAACACAACTAACTCTTAGCACTAAATATGCGGCCAAAGACTTCAGGTCCGGAGAGTGCACAGCAGCGAGGGAAGCAATAATCGTAGGCGGTTATGCTGCTGTACCTAGGCAAGTTGATTCCGAACTTATTGCTATTGGTTATAACTCCGTTTTCCGAGTTTCAGGTGGGGACCGTTTTGCCACTGCGAGCGCTGTGGCAGAGTCGTTGGGAACCGCTCCAATACCTTCAGGGGTAGTCGGTTGCACAGACGGCTCGTCTGATGATGGCTCAAGCCGTATGACTTTTTATGCAAATTCTGTGATCGAATGGAGAGAGTCCGTTTCTACATGCGAGCTTCTCGGGCGAACAGTAGTTCTTGCAGATGGCTTGACTGGTGCCGACGCTTTAGCTGCCGGTTGGTGGACTGCATTCTGGCAAGTACCGGTGTTGCTGCATAATGGAACCTCTGAGCTACCTCAAGTGACTAAAGAGTCGCTGCAGACGCTGAATATCAAGAATCTCATAATTCTTGGCGGAGAAAAAAGAGTTTCCGCTGCAATAGCCGATTTAAGTGCTTCGTTAACTGGAGCCAAAATTTGGAGAGTTGCTGGCGTAAATCGTTATGAGACTAGTGTCAGAATGGCTGAGATATTTGGTGGATGGTGGCCATCTGACGCGAATGCGAGTTACGCCTCTTCACTTCTATGCTTTGCATCGTCCTTCGGTTCGGGCGCGAATTCAATTGGTTGGGCAGATTCTCTCGGAGCAGGTGCTTGGTGTGCCTCTGCGGCCGCCGCTCAGATTGACCCCCCGGCCCGTTACCTGATGCCGGTAAATGGAGATGCACCTAGAAAAGCAGAAAATATGAATATAGGCGGACACGATGCAGTGCCAGTCATATTGCTGAAGGCTGGGTCATACTCATTACCAAATGCAGTTAAAACGTTCTTAGACGGTGTTTACCCGCAGTCTCGTAATTGGTGTTCAAGTCGAAAAGTTGTTTCCAGTTGCGTTATGCCAGGGTTCGCAGCGATTTTTGGCGGCCCGAGCGTCGTTACCGAAGAAGCCATCGCTACGTTATCAGACAGCGTCGGAGGAAAAATCGCGTCCGGTTTGTCTGGAGCGACACCAGTTATTACGAATGTTTTTGCGACCAAGATAAGCCAAGACCCGGTTTATCGGTCAACAACCGTCGAAAGTAGTAACACAACGCTTTATTTGTGTCTGCCGAGAGGTTCATACGAAGATGGACTATGGCTAACTGCTGGATATAAAGAC
>CAJQGN010000090.1 GCA_905477545.1 uncultured Acidimicrobiales bacterium
CATCGCTCGACACAGTAGCAACTGAAGCGCCGTGAACCTGTTGCGTTACAGCCCAATGCTCACGTTCGTTTGAAAATGCCACTTGACTATTTACATCTCCGTCTTCGCGATCAGTGAAACGCACTCTCAGTGTGCTTCCATTTTCTAAACCCCGAGAAAAACTAAGCAAGACAATCCCGACTCTCCCCAAGCAAAACTTTTCGTTAACCTACTGAAAGTCTGTTAACGAAGGAACGATGGAACATCAATATCATCGCCATCATCATCGTTGTCACTCGAAAAAATATCAGTTATTAAGTCATCTTCTTCTAACAGTGGGTCAGAATCAAAGGTTGTCGCAGCCGACTTAGCTCCATCGTCCCACCGGTCAAACCCCGCTGCAATAACAGTCACTCTGATTTCTTCGCCCAGGCTATCATCGATAACGGTGCCAAAAATTATGTTCGCGTCGGGATGGGCAACATCTTGGATAACAGAGGCAGCTTCATTAACTTCGTACAAACCTAAGCCGGTAGCCGCAGTAATGTTCAGCAATATACCCCTTGCACCTTCAATCGATGCCTCTAAAAGTGGACTAGCCACAGCTTGCCTTGCGGCGTTTTCAGATCTTTGCTCTCCATGAGCCCGGCCAATACCCATCAATGCCGATCCAGCATTGGACATTATCATTTTCACATCTGCAAAGTCTGTGTTTATCAAGCCTGGAGTCGTTATTAGGGTTGTGATCCCCTGCACTCCCTCACGAAGTACATCGTCGGCCATGTTGAAGGCATCGACCATCGTCGTTCGTTCGTTTGCGATTGATAAGAGCCGGTCATTTGGGATAACTATCTGTGTGTCAACTTTGTCTCTTAGCTTCTGAATGCCCTGATCAGCCTGAACCGAACGCCTGCGTCCCTCAAATCCAAATGGCCGAGTGACAACTGCAATTGTTAAAGCGCCGCACTCCTTTGCTATCTCCGCCACTACCGGCGCACCACCAGTCCCAGTTCCACCGCCTTCACCAGCAGTTATAAAGACCATGTCAGCACCTTGGAGCACATTCGTGATTTCCTCCCGATGCGCTTCAGCTGCTTGCTCTCCGACTTCTGGATCACTGCCCGCGCCCAATCCTCGAGTTAGCTCACGCCCAATGTCAAGTTTGACATCTGCATCGCTCATCAAGAGAGCCTGCGCATCTGTATTAACAGCAATAAACTCCGCTCCCTTTAAGTCTGCCTCAATCATCCTGTTGACAGCGTTGCAACCTCCACCGCCTACGCCAACAACTTTGATTATCGCTTGATAGTTCTGGGGAGAAGCCATCTGGTTTCCTATTTCTCGGGAAAAATCTACGTCTGAACCAACAGACCGGGCACTAGTTCAAAGTACCGATAGATCGCCTTGAGAACAAGACAATGCAAGGTCTTTCCTATAGTTTCCCACACATGCAATGAATTATTTAGTCAATTACCAGATTCTAGGCTCTTAGCTTCGTGGGCGCACCACCGGCAAATCAGGAACCGAGACATCAATAATTACTTCACGAAGTTCTTCTTCTTGAACTGCTAAGACCATCGTCGCCAAAGAAGCTACTTTAGCTCCTAACCGAGAATCATCACCCATTGCTATATTCTCTCCTGTTCTTAGTCGAATCCTTATGTCAGATCGGCTATCTCGATATATAGCTTCGATGTTTTCGTATAGCTCATGAGGTACTGCTTCCAGGATCGCTAACAACGCACCGCTGTCTTCTTCCAAAAAAGTTCCCGGTTCGGAAGCTGCTCTGACTCCCGAGAGCCTTGGGTAAGAACCCGGGTTCGCTAGGGGACCTGTGAGTACCGCCCTATTTCGATCGACTAAAACCCATTTCGAAGGAGCTGATAGAGCTAATCCGATTGGACGTCGTTCTCGCACATTCACGATAACTAACCCTGACCATGAACGATCGACATGAGCTATTTCGACCCAAGGCAAGTTAGTTAAAGCTTCTTCGGATTCTGAGATTTTCAAACCAAATAGTCTGGAATTCATTTCAAACTCCAATGAATTGACAATTTCATTGAAAGTGAGTCTAGTTAAACCTCGAATTTCGATTTGGTCAACATCCAAAAGCTCAGATCGGAGCGTGATGATAAGAGTGCCACATAGAGTCGCAAGACATGCAAACGACAAAGCTAAAGTTTTGACTAACTTTCTAGGTTGACCAGCTTGATTATTTTGCTCAATTTCTTCAGTCATTGATCCCTAGGAACCTTCACCGAAACCAATAAATCGAATTTCCGAAGTAAGTTTAATTTGAGAGTGTTGCTCTACGGTCGATCGCACATAGTCAATCAAAGCCTTTACATCTTCAGCGGAACCCCCAGGTTCACATTGAATAAAATTGGCGTGGCGAGGAGACACAAAAGCGCTACCTATGCGCAAACCCTTTAATCCTGCTTTCTCGATCAATGATCCAGATGTTTCGTTCGCAGGGTTAACAAATACCGATCCAGCATTTTGTCCGCCCGGTTGGTTAGCTCTTCTCCATCGAACGATCTCTGAGAGCAGAGCTTCACCACCGCCATGAAGATCCGAATCGCATTTAAACAAAGCAGACAATACGATTTCGGACTTCCTAACGTTACTGCTTCGGTAACTAAAATTTAGTTGGCGAGCCGTTCGCTCTTGGACTGTTCCATTTCGCAAGTTCATTATTCGTGCCGCGACCAAGCTGCTCGATGTATCGCTTCCATGTCCCCCGGCATTCATACGAATAGCTCCACCTACTGTTCCAGGAACCCCGACCATCCACTCGAGTCCAGAAAGTTTTTCGTTAACAGTCTTCCGAGCTAAGACAGGCAAGGGAGCAGCGCCCCCGGCCGCTACGTCAAGACCATTTATGGTAATTTCGCCGAATTGTTCAGAAAGAATGACGACTATTCCCTCGAACCCCTTATCAGAGATTAGAAGGTTAGAACCGCGACCAAGAACTAGAATATCTAAATCGAAGATGTTGCTGACGTCAGCTGCTCTGAGCAGGTCTCGTTCAGTTGCGGCCTTCACACCAATCGCGGCCGGACCCCCAACACGGTAAGTAGTCGCAGCACCCAGGGCGAAGTCTTTTTCCCCAATTGCGCCTAATGACCTCGCTGCTGCATCGATAGTTTCCTGGTCGGACCATGCCATATCAGCCGACCCGGTGCTGAAGTTCGTCTGGCAGTAGAGTCAAGTCGCCAGCGCCCATTGTCAAGCAGAGATCACCTGATTCTAGATACTTCCTCAAGTAAGTTTTCAAGGAAGCTCTTTGCGGCACATACTCTATCGAAGCACTCGGGTATTCAGCAAGTACCGCCTGAAGGATCAGATCACTGGTTACGCCTGGTTGTGGTTCTTCTCCTGCTGCATACACTTCGGTTAAGACCAAATGATCGGCGTGACGAAAAGAATGCCTAAATTCATTCCAAAGTTCTGCGGTGCGACTGTACCGATGCGGTTGAAAAACCGCTATTATTCGGTTCCAATTTCCTGCTCTCGCCGCCGCTAACGCAGCCTCTACTTCGGTAGGTAAATGTGCATAGTCATCTACGAAAGTGACACCATCACTCTCACCCCTGAATTCGAAACGGCGGGCAACACCAGCAAAATTAGCCAATGCTGAAATAATTTTTTCGGGCTCAGCTCCTAGTTCAACTCCGGTCGCGACTGCCGCTGTAGCATTCAAGATGTTGTGCAAACCAGGCACTGGCAATTCACAATCACCAAGCAGTTCACCTTGTTTAAAGATCGAGAATGTCGAGCTGTATCGACTCAACGTGACGTCTGCGATTCGGTAGTCACTATCCAAATGTTCGCCATAGGTGGTGCAGTCTTTTATTTTCTTTGCGAGTAAGCCTGCGCCTGCATCATCAATACATATGATTTTTGGGCCTCTAGCTGCACAGGCGAAGTCCTCGAAAGCATCTTTAATTGCTTCCATAGATCCATAGTAGTCAAGGTGATCGCATTCGATATTGGTGATAACAACACCATGCGCTCCTAGCTGAGTAAAGGTGCCGTCTGACTCGTCTGCTTCGACGACAAAGAGATCACCATCACTATCCCAAACTGAACCAGAACCTATCTCATTAAGGTCACCACCAATTATAAATGATGGGTGCAGCCCCGCTGACACAAGAGCCAGCGACAACATTGATGAAGTAGTTGTTTTGCCATGTGTTCCGGCCACAGCAATAGTCACCTTCAACTTACAAATCGCTGCGAGAATGTCTGCCCTGGATAAGACAGTTGCACCGACTGATTTAGCTTCCAGAACCTCTTCGTTGTCATCTGAAATCGCTGTTGAGCGCGCGACTAATTGTGAGTTGGCCACATTAGCGGAACTATGACCGATCATAATCTTCGCTCCGAGCGCTCGGAGCCGAGTTACACCTCCTGACTCTCGAATGTCGCTGCCGGTAACATGGTGCCCCATTTCACACAGCACTGCCCCTATCGCGTTCATACCCGCGCCGCCAGCGCCAATCAAATGAATTTGAGAAGGAGCTGACAAATCTATTTTAGTCACTACCGAATGCATCCCTATCTAGGTCGGTTGGAATTTCCAACGCATGTCCAACTATCAAGTCTGACACGGCTTTGGCGGCATTCAGCGGCACCTTCTCATCAATTAGTTGCTTTTTTCGCTGGGGGTCTTTGCCTAATGCGAGATCAATCTCCGCGATTAAAGAAACCGAGTCCAGGGAAGAGTCTTTCAAAATTTTGCCCGAACCAATTTTGGCTAACATTTCTGCATTTTTTTGTTGGTGATTGTTCGGAGCGTAAGGTAGCGGAATTAACAAGCACGGCACTTGGAGTATTTGTAGCTCTGCGACGGTCGAACCACCAGCTCGACAGATCGCAAAATCGGCAGCCCCAAGCGAATTTGGAAGATCGTGATCGTATTGGACCGCCACATAATTTTCTGCCAGTACCTCCGGCCGTTGCTCCCAATCTCTTTCTCCCACTACATGGTAGAACAAAACATTTGGTCTTGTTGCTATCTGATCGCTAGCTCCCCAAACGGCTCTATTGAGACTCGCCGCTCCCAACGACCCTCCGAATATCACAACGACTTGGACTAATTCGGGCCAACCGCGTTTCGTCCGCGTTCTATTTCTCTTCCCTTTCGCTTCGTATACTAGGTCTCTAACCGGGTTACCGGTTGCTACTTCTCGTACTAAACCGGTGCCAACAATTGGCACTGCTGAAACTTTCGCAAACCTTGAGAGCATGCGGTTAGTTGCAGACGCCGCAGCATTTTGCTCAGAGATAATTAAAGGAGTGGACTTCATAACTGCTCCAACCGAAGCGGGTAAAGCAGCATAGCCACCTAGGCAGAGAACAGCAGCCGGATTAATTCGGTAAACGCTCCAAACGCCTTTCAAAATACCAAATAATATTTTCAGCAAATTTTTCAGATTCTGAAAACTTACTTGCCGCCTGTTATAGCCCCTCCCTGGGAAAGTTGTTAGACGGAATCCAGCTTGAGGAACCATTAATTGTTCAACTCCTCGTTGGCTGCCCATAAAGTGAATATCTTCCTTCGGCCAACCAGCTTTTACTAATGCTTCAGCAACAGCTAAACCAGGGATGAGGTGCCCGGCCGTACCGCCACCCGCTATGAGAACAATCGGTTTGGGCTTTCTCAGTCCGATCATCTTGATTGGCGTGCAATATTAAGTAGAATTCCTGCCGCGGAAACCGTGAACAACAACGCTGAACCTCCATACGAAATAAATGGCAAAGGGATCCCAGTGATTGGGATTAGCCCGAGAACACCTCCGAGGTTGATAAAAGTTTGACCTGTGAACCAAATCGTTATCCCAGCAGCTAACAAGGAGCCAAAAAAATCAGGAGCTTGTTGCGCAGTCCTAAATCCCAACAGACTCAGCGCTCCGAGCAGTCCTAAGATTACTACTCCTCCGAGAAAGCCAACTTCTTCGCCGATTACGGCAAAAACAAAATCTGTGTGAGCAGCGGGCACCCAACCCCACTTTGCGTGACCGCTGCCAAAGCCAGTGCCTGTCAGCCCGCCATTCGCTAGAGTTGCCCACCCTTGACAAAGTTGGTACGTTTCGTTTCCGCAATAATCGAATGGATTGAGGAGACCCACTATTCTCGAACGCCGGTAGGGTTCGCTAGCTATAAGAATTGCGGCAGCTGCTGCCACCAAACTCAACGGGGATAGAAGATACCGAATTGGAACACCCGAAACAAAAAGCATCCCGACCACTATCACAGCTATGAGAACTGCGGTGCCTAAGTCAGATTGTAGGATCGCTACGACAAGTCCTACTGCGACCAAGGCGCCCATGACAGACATTGCTAATTTTCTTCTGCTAGCAATCTGGCGTCTCCGTTGGGCCAGAAATGACGCCAATCCAATTACTGTCGAAAGTTTCAGTAACTCTGACGGCTGAAAATTTAATGGCCCAAGATCAATCCATCTCGTCGATCCATTCGCTGATGAGCCGGCTATTTCAACTGCGATTAGTCCTAAAAGACTGATAAATATTAAGCCGCCTGCCCACTTTCGCCATTTCCGATAATCAATGTGTAATGTGACTAAAAGACCAATTATCGCTAGCGCGACAGCAATAATATGCCGCAAAAAGTAGTGAAAAGAATTCCCAGAGTCCTCTACGCCCGAAGGGCCTGAGGCCTGCACAACAGCTACTGCACCAGCTAGCAAGAGCATGAGCATTGATGCCAGCATTGCCACATACCTAAGTGGCGAGTTGGGCAAACCCTCAGCAGAAACTGATTCCTTTTCTGGCAGGAGGCTAGTCATCTTGTCCCTGCCCCATAGAGCGTTGCTTAACAGCTTTTTTAAAGTCGTCGCCTCGGGCCTGATACCCCGGATACCAGTCAAAAGACGCACACGCAGGGGAAAGCAGCACCGACCCAGAAAGATCTTGAGCCATAGCAGCAGCGACATTCACCGCTTCTCGCATTGACGACGCCTTTAAAGCTGGCACATGCGGGCTAAATAACGACACGAGCAGATCTGCGGTTTCCCCAATACACACCACAGCCCCTACGTTTGAAATTGCTCCCAATAAAGGAGTGAATTCTATAGCTTTGTTTCGCCCACCGACTATCAGCACTGCATCCTCAAAACCTTTTAGCGCCGCTACAGTCGCGTGCGGAGTCGTGGCTTTACTGTCGTTAAAAAAATTGATGCCACCGGTTCTGGCTACGAATTCAAGCCTATGGGATAGACCCGAAAAATTAATGAGTACCGACTCCACCGCTTGAGCTTTTGCACCCATTTCTCTAGCGATGGCAACAGCTGCGCAAGCATTTAAAAGGTCGTGAGGACGCCTTAACGGCATCTTTTGAATAGCAACAATTTTTTCATCACGGTCTACAATGTGAGAACCCTGGACAGAGACATCGCCACCAGGTCCAAACGTCAGAAGTTGAGACGCTGCACCCTTATACATCGAATTTATAAATTCATCTCCGTAAGGCAAAATAGTTATATCATCTGTTTTTTGTTGCTCCCAGATTTTCTTTTTTGAATTAGCGTAACTTTCAAGATCACCATGCCAATCTAAATGATCAGGAGCAAAATTTAACCAAGCTGCAACACGTGGCCGAAAGAGCTCAACATTATGAAGCCGAAAAGAAGAAGCTTCGACAACGAATACTTCCGGGATCGGATCTCTCATCGATAAGGCCTCTACCAGAGGTATATCGGTGTTACCCGCTGCCACGGCTTCGATATTCGATTGGAGCAACATGGCAGTCACCAGACCGGTTACCGTTGTTTTGCCATTAGTCCCGGTAACAGCAGCGCATGGCCGCGAGTCCCACATCGCTGCTAGGTCTAACTCACTAACAACTGGCAAACCTTTCGATGCTGCAATCTTGTATATGTTATGGCGAGCTGAAACTCCAGGGCCGACGCTGAGAGATGTCACCCCTGAAAGCGCTCTTTCCAAATCCGCGCTCTTCGAGGAGTCAAACACCTCAAGCCCTGCTGCGAGACCAGACATCGCAGTAGCTGATGGTCTGTCATCTAATAGCACCACCTGGGAGCCTCTTTCGATAAGAGCATTAGCTACCGCACGGCCAGTAACGCCAAGACCTGCTACAGCACAGCGACTTAAATCGACATGAGTCATAAGGACCCTGCTGGAAGCTGAACTAAATCTAAGCTGACGTAGTCCGCATAAAAAATGCCCAAAGCAAAAGCTACGCAAAGGCCATTTAGGATCCACAATCTGATCAATACAGTTGTTTCCGGCCAACCACCTAACTCGAAATGATGGTGTATCGGAGCCATCCTAAATATCCGCCGCTTTGCAAGTCTATAAGAACCAACTTGTAATATCACTGAGACGGTTTCAAGAACATACAAACCACCAATTACTGGAAGTAGTAAATGGGTTTCCAATAATAAAGCCAGTCCTGCCATCGCGGTTCCAATAGCTAGGGAACCTGTGTCTCCCATAAAAATTCGCGCTGGTGGCGCATTCCACCATAAGAAACCTACACAACCTCCAGCCATCGACGCAGCCACAATGGCTAGATCCAGGGAGTGACTAACCCCATATGTAGCAGGGTGTCGAAACGCCCAGTAGCCGATGACCATGAACGCCGAGAACCCAATCGCAGCGGACCCGCCCGCCAATCCATCAAGTCCGTCAGTCAAATTCACTGCATTCGAAGTCGCTAATATCAACACCACTGCCCAAATGACCCAAACCGCTCTAGGCACAACAAAGTTCGGGAAATCAGCACGAGTAAAAGTAATTATTGAATCTACATCGACCCAATACATAGCTAGTAGCGCAAAGGTGATTCCGACGCTCAGCAAACCAATAATTTTTGCTTTTTTGTTCAGACCAAGGTTACGTTCCCGACTTACCTTAATTAAATCATCTAAAAATCCTACTAACCCCGCTCCGATTATTGCCATTGTAAGAGTAATCCCACTGCGGGTAATAACTGTCTCTGCTCGCAGATGGCTAACTACATATCCTGCTACAGCTCCGAGCACGATAGCTACCCCGCCCATAGTGGGAGTACCTGCTTTTACTCGATGTCCCTCTGGGCCATCCAAACGTATCGGTTGCCCAACTCCGGCAGCTTGAAGCCATGGGATAAGGTATTTTGTTCCTAGGAGTGAAACCGTCATGGAAACTGAAGCAGCAATAAGTAACGCAATCACAACTTTTTTCCTTTCGGCGCTTTTCGTAAGTAGAGATTTTTTTGAGCTATCGCAACATCATCAAAAGGTAACTCTGAACTGCCAAATATCTGGACTTTCTCGTGACCTTTTCCTGCGATCAGCACAACATCGCCAGGTTTTGCCTGGCGGATAGCAGACCCGATCGCTTTTTCTCTGTCCAGCTCAACCACAAATTCGCCTATATTCCCAGCTATTTCTTCTGCTATCAGATCGGGATTCTCGAATCTAGGGTTATCGGAAGTAATGATCACAAAATCTGCTAACTCACACGCTATTTTTCCCATCAAAGGGCGTTTGCCTTTGTCTCTGTCCCCGCCAGCACCAAAAACTGCCCAGATTCTGCCATCGGTTATATCAGATATAGCTCGAAGCGCAGCTTCCAATGCCTCAGGCTTATGCGCGTAATCGACGATCACTGCAATGTCGCTCTCATCAAGATTCACAGGCTGCATGCGACCAGGAACTTGTACAAGCGCTTCCATGCTTTCTGCTATTTCTGCGTCACTCAACCCGACGTGAGAAGCTGCAACGGCGGCAGCAGCCAAATTCTCGAGATTGAAACGACCAATCATTCTAGTTGTAACCTCCAAGCCCCGCCATCTGAACTTGAGCCCACTAAAGTCACAATCAACATCACTGAAATCTTTTAAAGAAAATGACATGGTCGGCATTGAAGGCGACAACTCAGCTTCCAGTCTCTTCCCCCAATCATTTTCTAAATTGACGAGTGCAGTAGTTGATCGCCCATCAAACAATTGCTTTTTTGCCGAGAAATAAGCTTCCATATCGGAATGGAAATCGAGGTGCTCCGGACTTAGGTTCAAAAATATGCCTAGGCTGAACGTGATTCCGTTTACGCGCCCTAACTCAAGACCATGCGATGAAACTTCCATACAAACAACATCAGCATCAGCTTCAACTTGTCTTGACAACCATCTTTGCAAATCGGGGGCTTCGGGGGTAGTTCGTTTTCCTTCTAGGGTTCCTAAAGCCACCGACTTGAAACCAACATAATCGAGCATCTGCTTCAAATATTGGACAACCGTTGTCTTACCTGATGTCCCCGTGACTCCTATAATCTTCAGCTTGCGAGACGGATCACCAAAAATTTTCGACGCTGCTGCTCCAAGTGCTGAGGCCACGTCCTCTACGACTATTTGCGGCACGTTCACACTTACGAGCCGCTCTACCAGCAACGCCGCCGCTCCGTTTTTTACGGCCTCTGCAGCAAAATCATGTCCATCATTCACTTTTCCAATAACAGCTGCGAACAACCCGCCAACAGGAATCTTTAGGCTACTGTGACTTACTTCGCTGATCTCTAGGTCGCTTTCATCACAGCCCATAGGAAATTCGAGACTGCCTCCCAGGTGTCGACTGAGCGCAGAAAGCTTGATAGTGGACACCGACTTATTTATCCGATTTCCGAAGGTGCTATTCGCTGCGTTTGTAAAACCTGTCTCGCTATATCTGAAAAGATTGGAGCCGCTACTAAACCTGCCATATATTCCAAGGGTTCATCTAGCGTTACAACGATGGTAATCGCAGGCGATTCAGCAGGAACGAAGCCCGCGAAAGTACTTGTATACGCAAAATCGCTATAGCCAAAACCACCGATCCGAGTTTTTTGGGCAGTGCCTGTCTTCCCGGCGACGGCGTATCCATTCACAGCAGCTTTTTTACCTGTTCCGTTCAAGACAACACCAGTCAACATCTCCTGTACCTCAGTGGCTGTTTCAGCGGACAAAACTCGTCTCCCAACGACAAAATCCTCAGGTTTGAACCCATTGGAACCGAGAGTACCGCGCACAAGCCTAGGAGTGAGATACACACCACCATTTGCAATCGTGTTATATGCAGCAGCTAATTGAATGGAAGTGACTGAGATTCCCTGCCCAAAGGCAATAGTTGCCAGGCCTGTTCCATCCCAATCTCTTGGATGTTTAAGAATGCCTCGTGACTCCGCCGGAAATGCTTGAATATCACTCTCACCGCTGTAGGAGCCGAACCCGAATTTAGATAGGTACTGGTGAAGCAGGTCTCGACCGAGCGCCTCAGCGATTTGAATAGTCCCAATGTTTGATGACTTAGCTAAAATTTCAGGGACGCTCAGGCTCCCAGTAGAACTAAAATAAGGCTCGCGAAACAACTTGTCGGAGAATAGATATGTCTGAGGAACATCAAAAACTTGGTCAGCCCGAATTCGATTTGTTTCCAACGCTGCTGCGACAGTGAAGGGTTTATTAACCGAACCAGGCTCGTAGGTATCTACATATGCCATCAAATAGTTGGCGTTTTCCACTTTCCTTGAAAGCGAATCTCGAACGACTCCAGCCACAGCCAGCACATTTCCAGTCTCTACTTCCATCACTACTACTGTTCCCTTTTTAGCTCCCGATTTTTCAACAGCATCTTTTAAAACTTTTTCAGTTAACCATTGTGTCGGCGCGTGTAGAGATAAGACTAGGTCATCACCACTTTTTTCAGCTCGGTAATCTAATTGGCCATTTGGAAGGTCGATTCGTTTAACGCCTTGCGAGCGATACGACTTTAAAGTTCCAGATTTACCTTCTAGGACATCATTAAATTGGACTTCAAGACCTGAAGAAGGTTCTTGCTCTGGATTGACTTTTCCTATCAGCCCTGCGGCGATGTTCCCAGAAGGGTGCTGGCGGCCTTGCACGATTCTAAAAATTAATCCAGGTAGTTTCAACGACTTGACCTCTTCTACAACCGTTAAGTCAACCAAGGGAGATAAAAGCACATCTTCCTTTTCAGGTTTTGTTAGCCTCTCTCGCAGCCATTTTTCACTATGCCCTAAGACTGGCGCCAAAAGTCTCGCCGTTCGTTCAACCTCTAGAACTAGTTTGGGGTTAACTGCGATCTGCCCCATGTCCGTTGATTGAGCAAGCGGACTAAACTCTGTGTCTAAGATCGCGCCCCGATGCCCTATTAAGTCTTCGGTGCGAATATGTTTCTTTATTAACCCAATATTTTTTTCGGCATTTATCACCTGTATATCGGCAAGTTTCAATACTGCCAGCAACAACCCGCCTAAGACCAATAGCATCAGGAGCCCTACTCGGTGTTTCGGTGAGCCGGCTTTTATTGAATTTGTTTCGCTTACCGAGTCACGAGTTAGCGAATCTCCACTAGATGCTTTATTGAATTCATTCTCAGCCACGACGAGGACGCGAAGAGACTGCATCGGTTAAGAGTGTCTTCACTGACTGCCAATCAGAGGAGCTGCGGGTTCCGGTGTCAAGAGACACATTGGCCGACGCGCTGATATAAGCAGGATCAACTCGGATTATGGTAGGTTCATCAGCCGCAACTAGTCCCAGAACACCATCACTCCACCGAAAAATTTCTTGAGGCGCTTGTCGACGGTCTAACTCGATTTGCAACTTCCGGAGCTCTGTCCGCTCACTTTCGATTTGCGCTCCGATATTTTGCAGTTCGAAATGAACACCATCACTAAGCGATTGCAAAATAGCAAAAACAAATAGGATTAGAAGAGTTAAGCCACCAAAGAACGCCGTTACGCCGACAAAGCGTCGGGCCAAGAGCTTTCTTGTCGCAAACCTAATCTCATTCCGCGGGTTGTCACCTGCATTTTCGAAATAAGCAGCTTCGGGAAGTAGCGTTAAACTCACGTGCTTTACAATTCCCCTAAAGGAAGCCGCTCAGCTGCGCGAAAACGCGCACTCGTCGCACGTGGATTATGCCCAATTTCGCTTTCCGCCGGGCGTCGTACTTTTCGTTTCAGTAGTCGCACCGTCGGTCCGGCTCCACAAATGCATGGCAAAGCAGATGGACAATGACAAAGACCATCAGCCGCTTCTCGTAACAAATGTTTCACTATTCTGTCCTCTCCAGAGTGGTATGAAAGTACCGCTATGCGGCCGCCCGTCTGCAGCCTTTCGATGACGGAACGGATGGCCGGCTCTATAAGACTCAACTCGTTGTTCACTTCTATTCTGATTGCCTGAAAAGTTCGCATCGCCGGATGACGACCCAGCCGACGGACAGCTGCAGGAACTGAATCACGAACTACGTTTGCTAGCTCTCTTGTCGTTCTGATCGGTCGTGCGTTGACAATCGCCGTCGCTATTCGTGACGCATGTTTCTCATCAGCGTTACGTCTCAGCAGCCAGCGGAGTTCTTTTTCTTCATAGGTATTTACGACAATGTCCGCATTCAGGTCTTGTTTAGCGTTCATTCTCATATCGAGCGGAGAATCAAAACGATGCGAAAATCCTCGATCAGCTGTGTCAAGTTGGTAGCTACTTACACCCAGGTCAAAAATCGCTCCAGCTAGCGGGAGTGAACAATCATCGACCAGTGCCCCAATTTGATCAAAGGTTCCATGCACTACTTTGGCCCGATTTGAATACTTTTCAAGCCGTTTCCGAGCAACCATAACCGCAGTTTCATCGCGATCGATACCGAGGATTTTTCGATCTAACTGCTGTTCTAGAAGCGCTAGCGAATGTCCAGCTCCACCCACCGTTGCGTCTACAAGGAGTCCTTCACCAACCGTCTCGAAGGTTTCCAAAACTTCTTGCAGCATCACTGGTACGTGTTCAAAGTCGACTGGCACCTCATCTCGGTTCGTCACGAGACCTCGGCTGCTTCTTCAGCCAATGGCGCCGAAAAACTGTCAGGAGACTCGAGAAGAGAGTCGCCAGTTTCGTTTATTTGGGTCCAACGTTGCGAAGACCACAACTCGACTTCATCTATAGAGCCTACAACTACACAGTCTCGTTGCAGCTGTGCAAATTCTCTCAGCTCTTCCGGAATCGCTATTCTACCTTGTTTGTCTGGAAGCACTCTCGCTGCTCCAGCCCCAAAAGATCTCTTAGCTGCACGATGTCGTCTATCGCCTTCTTTAGACCTTGTCGACATTTCTAGTGCCAACTCTCGAAACTGTGTTGGGGTCATCAACGCAAGACAGCCTTCGCTGCCTTTTATCAAGTAGCCCGATTGTTCAAAGGCCCCCCTAAAGGATGCGGGCAGAACAATGCGGCCCTTGACATCAAGCGAATGCTCGAATTGGCCAACAAACAATTCATCCACTCTTTTTAGACTCCAACATCAAGAATTTTATTACTTAGAACCGGCTCACAGGGAGCATGAGCATCGATATCTCCCTTTTGTGCCACAATCCCCCACTTTATGACTATTTAACCCACCTGGCAATTATATAGTGACATTTTTCTCACAAAGCGTGAATTTCTAAGCTGATGATCCACTTATTGTACGAAAACATCACGACTAGTGATTTTTTAACGAGAGCCGGGGTATCAAGATTTCTGAATCGAAGTCAGCACCGCTTGAAAGAGAGAGTCAGAATCAACATCCAAATCGAGGTCGACTGACCCAATTCCTGGCAGATCTAACCCAACAAAGGGCCCTGAGCAAAAGCTCCGGTACCAAACACATTGGAATCTTGCGGCTAAACGAGAACGTCTTTGAGAAATACCCAATATTTTTTTACCTTGGAAGCTCAGTTCACCTGCTCCCACCTGAGAGAAGCACCACTCGGGGTCTCCTCCAAGGTCTAACGGCGCTTCATGAAGTATCGGAAAAACGCCTTGACTGTTGAAAGCTTCTTTCAGGCGCTGCCCTAGCCACAAAAATGATTTGCGCAAATCTGGCTCCCACAGCGGATCCGATGAAGGAATCGTCACATCTATCCACGTCGACTCAATTGGATCCAGCCAGACTTTACCGCCGCCACTCCAACGGCGGACAACATCAAAACTTTTGTCAGCCATATGCTCCGGCGGTCCATTACTGGTTGATCCCAGCACTAAGGCAGGGGTAGGAAAGGAGAGAATCGACACTCGGCGTATCCCGTCTACCGCTATTGGTCGCGAGTGCAAAAATTGAGTTCCTGCTTGCCATCGCTCAATAGTCCATTTTTGCATTTACGATCACACCGTCAAGGCGAGCGGAGCCGGTAGGTAACATTCCCATTCCAATGGAACATCTTCCTTCATTGCAACCGCAACAGCTAAAGGCTCTGGCGCGTAAGGAACTCTCCTGAGCTTAAATCTGGTATTTTCGAGTAACAAGTCAGCCTTGGCTGCGTTGCATGGCCGACAACACGCCACCAGGTTCTCCCACGTGTTTCGCCCCCCTTTACTCACCGGGAGGACATGGTCGATACAGTCCGCTCTCTCGCCACAGTACTGACACGTATAGAAGTCCCGAGCGAAAAGCGCTTTTCTGTGGAATGGTGCCCGGTTCCGAAATGGAGCTCTCACATAAGATTTTAATCGAACAATCGAGGGTACCTTTATTTCTAAACTTTCTGAACGCAGCACCTCGTCGGAGCAATTCAATATTTCAGCTTTTTCGGCAAGAACAAGCAGCACGGCACGCCGTACTGAAATAATCGACAGAGGTTGAAAAGTTACATTTAGTAACAGCGTTCTTTCCGACAGCAAAGAACGCCACGTCATGTCTACGACGCTATTGCCGGCCACTGCCGACACCATTCGAGCCAAAGAATTACATCTTTATGATTAATCTCGGCCGGCTCGTCGCCTTCCGAGCCATACATCGTAAGCAGTCTAAATTTTAGATAATCAGGATCCGGTACAGGAAGGAAAGGCCAAGTACGGTACCAACCGGTCGGAGCAGCCCTTAACACAGTTCTCACTGCAGTAGCCCACAACCACGGTCGAAAGCTTACGTTCCAAGCGATTTTCAACATTAAAGAAGCTCTACTTTCTTCCTTGTCTGCAGTCCCTATTGCCACGCTTCCACCATAGCCACATCAATCTCCTAGCATCACGATACCAAGACCCGAAAATCCCACAGCTGCAGCTCCTATCAATGGCGCATTTTCACCTAACGCTGCTGGAACTACCTTACTGCCAAATGAAAAATCTAGACAAGCGAGGCGGTCCAACTCTCTTTGAGCTGATGCGAAAAAGACAGACCCAAATCCGAGAGCAACGGACCCTCCTATCACAGCCAACTTCAAATCCAACAGATTAGCTGAGCAAGCGATCGCTCTACCGGTTAAGCACCCGGCTCTTTTACGTTCATCAAGAGAGGCAAACTTAGCAGGCATGCCGATACGTCGTTGTATCGAGAGCCCTGAGACCTCTGCTTCAAGACAACCCTTCGCTCCGCAGACACAATTCGCTCCCTCTGGCTCAACTATTACATGACCAATATGCCCCGCGTTACCTGCTTGCCCGCCCAGAAGCTTACCATCCACCACGAGACCGCCACCGACACCCGTAGAGACAACCATCCCAATAAAATTCTTTGTGCCCTTGGCCGCCCCTACCCAAGCTTCAGCTAGCGCAATGGCCTTAGCATCGTTATCGACGAATGTCTCTAAACCAGAGGATTTTTGCAGCGCTCCTTTTAAAGGAAATTTTCGCCAACTTGGAATGTTCAAAGGTGAAACGTCTCTCCCCTCCTTAGCCATAGGACCACCGCAACCCGCTCCTACAACAATGGGAGTGAGGTCCATCCTTGCCGAAGCTTTGAGCGCCTCATCCAGAAGCCGACTTAGTGTTCCAAAGATATCTTCTGCGCTTCGCGCCGCCAGAGTTAAGTCAGCTGATGACCAAAGTAGCTCTCCCGCTTTATCTACGAGACCCGCAGCAAGCTTAGTACCCCCGATATCTACAGCTAATGCTACTTGGTTCGAGCTTGTGGCCATCTCCATAAATCACTTGAGCGAATTGCGTCGATACCGACAACCGGCGCTAACCCTCGCGTTTCAGACGGTTACGGAGCTTTTCACCCAGCCCCCCCATGTTCTGGCGAACCTGTCCACTATTTACCGAACCACTAACTTTCCGCAGACCTGCTTTACCCATTTTTCTTAAGTTACGTTCAATCACCACGGTGCAAACAAACATAATCAAAAAAGCAGCGAAGGCAGCGGCGAAATGAATTTGTAGCGACGCCACGACCCCGACTAGCCCCAGGACTCCAATGCAAACAGCCCACTTTATATTTCGCAGCGAATGCTTATACAAAGAGGTCTCTCCAACCTCACGCGCTAATTTTGGGTCCGAGTCATAAAACTCTTTCTCAATCTCGAGCAGTATTCGCTGTTCGTCATCGGAAAGCGGCACTGTAAGCCTCCGCGGAGAAATTCTCCAGTAGTCCTATCTATAGTCTAGGAGCAACCTGGCCCAAGGTAAACCTCAAGCCCATCTCTGTTGGCCCGGTTGACGAAAATTTTTTCCCGAAGCGCCCGGATTAATGGCGCTCTGACCAAAACGAGCGCGAATTTTATCTACAGCTACCGCCAATTTTTTCTGCTCAGTCAAACTCAACTCCAATTGATTGGAGTCTGTCCGATCAAAACTCCCATAGTCAAGCCCGAGCTGCTCGGGCCCTCTATTTGCTATACCTGTCATGCGAATACCAATCAGTCGAACACCATCGCTACAGTCCACTTTGGCCATTAGGCCTAACACTTTGGCGCTTATTTGCCCAGAAAGATCTGTGCCTTCGCCGATGCTGACCGAGCGACTAACTAAGGAGAAATCAGCAAGACGTAACTTCAATGAAATGGTCTTGCCTACAAGACCTTTCGAACGTAATCGCGCCGCAACAGCATCACTTAGACTTATGATTTCAGATTTGAGAACTTCATACTGCTGAACATCTACTTCAAATGTCCGCTCGTGACTGATCGATTTAACAGGCCGCTTAATTTCAACTGAGCGCGAATCGTCACCTTGAGCCAGCATCGCTAAATGTGTTCCGTGAGCTACCCCAAGAGAGGACACCAAAGAAGACACTGGAACTTGAGCTAGATCACCTATCGACGAGACTCCCAGCGATTCTAACTTTGCGAATGTCACTGCTCCAACACCCCAAAGAGCACGAACAGGGTGAGCATGCAAAAAAGATATCTCATCTGCTTCTTTAACGACTTTGACACCCATGCCAGCTAACACACCCGATTCTGTTATCTGTGGCTTAGCTGCTACCGAAGCCAGCTTCGCCAGGAGCTTAGAACTTGCCACTCCAACAGAACAATCTAAGCCCACAGTCTCCCAAACATCATTTTTGATGCGCCAAGCAATGCTCTCCGAGGATCCAAACAACCTAAGAGCATGCCGAACATCTAGGAACGCTTCGTCGAGAGAAATCGTCTCGACGAATGGTGTTATGGAAAAAAAGACTTCATGGATTTCTCTAGACGCTTCGACATATGTGGAAAAATCTGAACTCACAAAAATCGCTTCAGGGCAAAGTCGTTTCGCTTGCACACTAGACATCGCCGATCGCACTCCCTTTAAGCGCGCTTCGTAGCTAGCTGACGCAACGACACCACGCTCGCTGGTACCACCTACGACTATCGCTCTACCAACTAATGAGGGGTTACGTCGTCTTTCTACCTCTACATAGAAAGCATCCATGTCGACGTGCAGAAACGGCAATGCTTCTACATCATCTCCCATTGCCAAGCTCAGTTCAGAGTCGTCGAACGTCTAAGGTGTTAATATCTCTACCACTCACGCAATAGGCGAACGCGTGACCTGGTTCGACTTCTTTATCAATGAATTCTAGCAGTGGTTCTGATAGCCAAGGCTGTTGTCCGTTGAGCAAACCCGGTAAATCCTTTGTATCAACCCACTCAGCGGCAATAACAATTCCATCCGGATCGTCTATCACAATTTCGCCCTCGTGACCGTTGGCCAAATGAACCTCGACTTTAAGATCCCAATCCATATCTGGTGCCTTCACGCTAACGGTATAAGCCAGAGCACTCCAGCCCGTGACGGCCAAACCAGTTTCTTCACGCACCTCTCGAGTAAGGCCTTCTATAACTGTTTCCCCATCATCAATCACTCCTCCTGGCGTACTCCAGTCCGTTCGTCCTCCTCTACGCGAATTGTTGACCATCAATATATTGTTCCCCTGAAAAAGTATTCCTCCACCAACAGACCAATTTCGCACTTCTGTAGTCTGCCACTAGTTGGTGTACTTTGGAAAGCATTCACATAGGGTGAAAGCTATGGAGTCTGATTCCCTCCCACAAGACTTTGTGAACTTAGATGAGTTCGCAGCACCGACAGCTCTACCTTCTGTCAGAGCGAGAATACTCGCATTCCTGGCAATAATGATTGCGTCATCCTGCGGCGGACTCCTCGGATTTTCGCTGACTAGTCTGCAATTCAAACCAGAAAATGAAATGTGGCTGCTGTTTGGCGGCATCATCGGCTCGCTATTAACCGCTCCGGGCGTTGCGATCGTAGTGGTGCTAGTCCTAAGAGCTATGGCCGAATGGAGTGATCAAGCCTCTGCGCGAACGCGGTCTGCTAGAAGGAAAAAATAAGTGGGACCTACTAGACATGAAGACGCCTTACTTGATGATCTTCTTAATTTAGCCAAGATTCTTGCGCTCAAGGCTGTAACGCGCCACCAGCAAGGCCCTTTAGGCCCTATCTTAAAAAAATCTACTCAAACCGACCCGGTTACCCAAGTCGACACTGACTCGGAACACTTGATAGTGGATGCTCTCAGATCTGAAAGACCCGATGATGGAATTCTCGGAGAAGAAGGAACTCAGTCACCGGGAAAGTCTGGTTTTCTGTGGGTCATTGACCCGCTAGACGGCACAGTTAACTACTTGTACGGCATTCCAAGCCATGCAGTTTCTATTGCAGTTGAGTATCAGGGAAAACCCATAGTTGGAGTCGTTCATGATTCGGCGCTCAACAATGTCTACAGTGCCCGACTCGGCGGCGGAGCATTTTGCAATGGACAAGCCATTGCTGTCACCAACGAAACAAGATTGTCTCACACGCTACTCGGAACTGGTTTTTCTTATAGTCCCAAAGAAAGACTAAAACAATCAGGAGCCTTAGTCTCGCTGGCTCCAAAAGTCAGAGACATCAGACGATCTGGTTGTTGTGCTCTCGATCTTTGTTGGACTGCCGCCGGACAATTAGACGCGTTTTACGAAAGAGGCCCTCATCCATGGGATGTGCAAGCTGGAGTTCTCATCGTTCAAGAAGCTGGCGGACAAGCAAATTATGATGTTGACTCAAAGAAGATCGTCGCATCAGGAACAGGTATCTGGGCCGCTTTAAATCGAGCTGTTCTCAACGCAGAGAAAAACATTGACGCATGACCGCATTGAGCCTCAGATCAGGCACAATTTAAGATGTGAATATCAGAATCCTCGCGGTTGAAGACGACGAACGAATCCTCACGGCCGTGACCTTCGCTCTTGAAGACGAAGGCTGGCAGGTTATTAAAGCAGACTCGGGCGAAGTCGCTTTAACGGAATTCCGGAAAGACATAATTGATTTAGTCCTTATCGACATAATGTTGCCTGGAATTGATGGCTTCGAACTTTGCAGAGAGATTCGAAATATCAGCGATGTTCCAATTATCATGGTTACAGCGCGTGACGATACTCACGACATAGTTGCGGGGCTCGAAGCTGGTGCCGACGATTACCTGACGAAACCATTCGCGCCTAAAGAACTATCTGCGCGAATTAGAGCTTTGTTACGGCGCTCCCGATCAGACTCCACGAATGAACCATTGCTACGTGTCGGGGATCTCGAACTTAATCGCGATGAGGGAGTTGTTTCTTTAGGGGACAAAAAAATTCACTTAACACGAACTGAGTTTCACCTTCTATACGAACTCGCGGAGAACCCAAACAAAGTTCGCAGCAGAGAGTATCTTCTAGAAAAAGTTTGGGGCTATGGCTACTTCGGTGATGGGAGACTAGTTGACGTTCATGTGCGCCGCCTGCGGACAAAAATAGAAGTAGACGCAGCAAGCCCACAGTACGTAGTTACAGTTCGAGGAATGGGCTACAAGCTTCATCACTAGGCAGATCAATCGGCTCTTAATCAGTTCTCCAGTATTATCATAAGGAACTTCCATCGATTAATTCCCAAAGGATCATGTAGCAATACCGAACACCCCAGTTAGCGTCTCATAAGCGAGGACGACACTTGAAGAATAACTCGCCTGAATGAAAAATAGATCCGGACCTTGGCATAGGAGATTTCCCCTTCGAGCGCGCATCATTGGAGCCTTTACTCTGGGAGCGATCATTGCAACTCTTTTTCTAGTTATCATCACCTACGGCCTTTCTCGAGAGTCGATGCTTAGGCAACGAGAAGCCTCCTCCCAACAACAATTTTTCGCTAATGCAAGACAAGTCCAGGGGGCTCTGCGAGCAGAGGATCCCGACTTCGCTCTCATCCTTGAGTCATTACCGAGCTTAAGCGGCAGTAGATCAATCTTAAGAACCAGTGAGAACACATGGGTTTCTCTTTCTCTAGCTCCAAGCGATCTTCCGCCTCTATTAATCGATGAGGTAAAAAATGCTTCGACGGCAAGACAAATGCGCTATCGCCTGGAAGGAGAATCACAGTTAGCCGTTGGTCTCAGGCTGCGACCAAGCCAAATTTCGACTTTGACTGATGTTGCGTATTTCGAGATTACTCCACTTTCAGAGATAGAAAGCACTCTAGAAAGTCTCGGCTTGATCCTCATCCTAGGGGCCATAACAACAGTCTTAATCGGTGCTTCCGCCGGCTTGTGGGCGAGTGGCAGAGTTCTTAGCCCACTAACCGATATCTCCACTGTGGCCCAAGCCCTTGCAAAAGGACAATTCGCCGCCAGGGTCGAGACAATCGATGATCCAGACCTTATGCCCATCATCAAGTCATTCAACGATATGGCCGCAACTATGGAACAGCGCATCGCGAAAGACGCTCGATTTGCATCCGACGTTAGCCATGAACTTCGCTCACCCCTGATGACTCTCAGAGCATCTATCGAGGTAATGCAAAGTCGACGCATCGAACTTTCTGAGCGCGCATCGCAAGCGCTTGATCTCCTCGCTGACGATGTAAACAGATTTGAAAAACTAGTCCAAGACCTCCTTGACTTAGCACGATCGAATTCAGGATCTATCCCTTCTGACCTAGTCAACATGACGGAACTAGTTGAGGCCACCGTGGCAATGTTCGAAGAACAGCCACCGATAAGCATTCTCGACGGAGCGAACAACGCTCTGGTGATCGGAGATAAACGCCGGCTGGCTCAAGTCATCGATAATCTTCTTCGCAACGCAGAAAAGTATGCGAATGGAGCGACCTTGATAGAGATAACCCAGTCTGAGGGCAGGGTGCAAATATCAGTTGAGGATGCAGGACCTGGGGTATCTCCTTCGGAGCGGGAACTTATTTTTCAGGCGTTCACTCGCGGAAACGCAGCAAAAAACCGAGGTACAGGAGCAGGTGCAGGCCTTGGGCTTGCTCTCGTCGATGAGCACACTCGGCGACACGGAGGCACAGCGAAAGTAGGAAACCGCAGAGATGGACAACGCGGAGCTCGCTTTACAATTGACCTGCCGATGGTCGGAAGACGATGAACAAACTCAAGCTTCTCACAGTGAGCGCCGTTGTCCTTATTGTTTTCGGCCTCCCAGCCTGTGGCCTCTCTTCAAATGAAACACCAAGCGTTTTAGAAGTTCCCGAGGATGTTTTCCCTGACGGAGGGCAACTCCCAGCAGACTTCAACCCTGATAATTCGCTTGACTTAGACGTCGGCACCACTGTTCACCCGGTTTATTTCCTATTAGACAGTCAAATAATTGAGGTCAAACGTCGTCTACTTTCTCCAGTATTTTTAGAGGCGCCCCTTAATAATCTACTAATTGGTCCTTCGCCTATAGAGTCGGCAGCCGGGCTAGAATCAGCAATACCTCAAGGCACTGAGATAGTCAATGTTCAAGTCTCCCGGAACAACATCGTTGCGATTCATCTGAATGCCAATTTTTTTGCTCTTGAGGGGGCTCAACGAATTAGGGCGACAGCTCAACTAGTTTTCACTGGCCTTGGATTAGTAACTGATGCTCAGGGCGTCCTTTTCCTTCTAGACGGAGTCACACAGCAGCTTCCGGATAGTAGAGGCATTATCGCCGAAAAAGCTTCGGATGGCTTTGTCCAACCATTAACAGCAGATGATTTTGCGCCGTTGCGCGAACAGAGTACGAATTCATAAGTTAATGAATGTTATTGCCGAGCCTTATGACGAGACCTTGACACCGAGCGTGTAAAAGCTACGAACATAAGCATCACTGGAAAAACCTCAAGACGACCAAACGTCATTAAGAACATTAGGATTACCCGTCCGAGCCTAGGAAATACTAAAAAGTTACTTACCGGCCCTGCTTCTCCTAACCCTGGACCGGCATTGCCAATCGCTGAAACCGCTCCTGAGAATGCAGTAACAGGTTCCACACCCAAACCCGCCAGCGTTAAACCTCCAAACACAATTAGCCCCATATACAACAATATGAAACCGACCGCTTTCGCAGCAATTTGCTCATCTATTGATACCGCTCCCATACGTATAGGAATTACGGCCTTGGGATGGCGCGCTCTGATGATTTCGCGAAAGGAATAGCGCACCAAGATTTGGAGCCGCAATATTTTCATACCTCCGGCAGTCGACCCGGTCATACCGCCGATGATCATTAACGTCAGGAGGACTATTTGAGCGGCAGGCGCCCAAACAGTAAAATCACTGGTCCCAAAACCAGTGCTAGTTCCTAGTGACACAGCATAAAAAAAGGACTCCCTGATATTTCTACCTAGTGAAAGATTCCCATAATTTAACCATATTAAAATAAACGTTGACCCAACAATTAATCCTAGGTACCACCGTAATTCGCTCACGCGATGGTATGCCTTTGGGCCTCTATTAAAGGCATACCAATGCAGCGAAAAGTTAGCGCCACAAAAAATCATGCCTCCGATGATAATGAATTCGGCTAGCAAAGAATCGAAATGAGCAACCGAGGCGTTATAAGGAGAAAAACCCCCAGTCGCGACAGTCGTGAATGCATGGCTAGAAGCATCGTAGGGTGACAAACCTACAATCATAAGAGCTGCGATCATAAATAACGTTATTCCGCCGTACAGCAACCATAAACGACGAGCAGTATCAGTAACTTTCGGCGTTAACCGGTCAGCCGTTGGCCCAGGAGCTTCGTTGGCTATCAACTCCAATCCTCCAATTTTTAAGGCTGGTAACACAGCTACCGCTAGGACGATTAAACCCATCCCACCAAACCACTGCATCATGCTTCGAAAGAACAGAACGCCACGTGGCACAGCCTCAATATCAGAGAAAATCGTTGAGCCGGTACACGTAAAGCCTGATACCGATTCAAATAGAGCATCATCGAAGTGAGTCCATTCGATTGAACCAGTCATCAAGAAAGGTAAAGCGCCAGCTATCGAGACCGCAAGCCAACTCCATGCGACAGAGGCGAGAGCAACTGATGTATCCGCTCGGTCCGAAACCGAAGAAGAGCCAAACATAATGGCACCAATCGATAAGGTCAAAAAGCCAGAAGCTAAAAGACCTGAGGCCCCGCCGCCGCCATCTGCCAGAGCAACTCCCGAACAAGCAAACATTCCAAATGAGATGGCTACTAATGCGGCGCCAGAGACTCTCAAGGGAGTCCCTTTAATTTTTTTCATCGAACTGCCATTTTTCTACGGCCATATGATTTTCGCCTTACCGTTCTTACCAGTGGCTCGGCAATGAACACTAGAACCACCAAAACCGGCGTTATGGATATTCGGCCGACAATCATTAGGCCCGCTGATAAAGTCTGTCCCAAACCCGATAATTCACTTAAATGGTTGATCTGTGCAGCATCACCAAAAGCCGGGCCAAAATTAGAAAGACACGAAAGCGCAAAAGAAAAAGCGCCCTCCACATCTAAACCACCGTTAGTCAGTATCAACGCGCCTGGAATCAGAACTAAGAGCGACAAAAAAATTTCTCCAACTATTTTAGAAAAGGCCGTCTGCCCAATCGACGAATGGCCAACACGGATAGGTAAAACTGCAGTCGGGTGAATCGTTCGCTTCAACTCCCGACCGATGTATGAGCTAATCGCTAAAAGACGCATCACCTTGAAGCCCCCGGTCATTGAAGCTGACATTCCACCGATCAGCATCACGATAATGACGATCGACTGTCCACCAGCAGATGGCAGAGTGCTCACACTATCGATATAGCCTGTCGTCGAAGCTGCAGAGGTGACTTTGAACAACGAGGATCGAACAATTTCTGGCGTCAACATTTGCCCAGTGGAAATAGCATTAAAGGAGGCGGCAGCAAGCACAACTAACGAATAGAAACGGAATTCATAGCTTCTCCAAAATCGTTTTGGATCTTTACGCCGTATAGCCAGGAAAATAAGGGGCAGACTGATTCCGGCGATAAACATCCCGACGACTCCCACCCATTCAATCGCTCCTGATTGATAGGCGCCAATCGAACCCACTTGAGTCGAGAAACCACCGGTCGAGATGGTAGTTAACGAGTGCATCGCACTATCAACTAACGGCATGCCGGCTGATATATAACCCACTCCTATTAACCCTGTTAAACCGATGTAGAGCATTAACAGCCTAAAAACAGTGCCACTGCTTTTAGGCGACAAACGCCTAGCGGAACGAGTCGCTACTCCGCCATCTGCATCGAGGCCACCAACTCCTAGATGCGGCAGAACGCGCACTAGGATAACGATTAACGCAGCACCAGCGACCCACTGCCCAAGAGCGCGCAAAAGCATCACTCCCGGCTCGATCTTAGAAACATCAATCGTGCTCGCATTAGTACCTGTAACAGTCGACGCAGCCTCGACAAGGGCTAAAGTGGTGCTTTCTGTAGCTCCAGTCACCAATAGACCAAGCATTACGAAGGCTATCGAAGCTAAAGTTCCCGATAACAATGCTCGAAACAGTCGCGCCGTGCTTAGATACTTAGGAACTCGCACATACTTTAAAATAAATAAACCGATAACTAATGCCGCAGTTCCAACGGCTAAGAGCTCTAACCAAACGCTTCCTCCACGGGCGCTATCAAAGAAAGCGCAGACCAAGAATATAAGCCAAATACACAAAGCCACTATCCCTGCAGTTACCGCCCCAGCTGATTCAAACTTGCCGTTCGAGTAACCTCTCAGTGCAAACTTGACTACATACAGACCTCTAGCTATTCTGATCTTC